>CAZYHH010000079.1:0-895 GCA_964647295.1 uncultured Pseudomonadales bacterium | reverse complement strand
AAGTGTAGTGCTTAATGCTAGGAAACTGGCTTTTTATTTTACTTGCGGCAGGCAAAAATATAACGGATTCTTTTGTGCATGGATTAAAAAAGTAGTGAGGAAAAATTGTGTCAAATTTTGAAGAAAGTGAATTTCAGGGGAAAGTGGTCGCGATAACAGGTGCGGGTAACGGTTTGGGTCGCTCGCACGCCCACGAATTTGCCAAACGTGGCGCGAAGGTAGTTGTTAATGATTTGGGTGGTTCGGTTGATGGGACCGGTTCTGGAGATGCTGCGGATGTGGTAGTTAAAGAAATCGAAGGATTGGGAGGAACCGCTATCGCTAATAAAGCTTCGGTCAGCGATCGGGCAGGAGCAAAAAGTATTGTGGATGATGCAGTAAATGCGTTTGGCCGACTGGATATTTTGATCAATAACGCAGGAATTCTCAGAGACAAGTCCTTTAAGAAAATGTCATTGGAAGAGTGGGATCTTGTGATAGATGTGCACCTTAACGGAACTGCCTACGTGACTCATGCCGCTTGGCCGATAATGAACGAACAAAAGTACGGGCGTATTGTGTTGACTAGTTCGGGGTCGGGTATCTATGGGAATTTTGGACAAGCTAATTATGGGGCCGCTAAGATGGGTATGCTGGGTTTGATGAATGTGCTTGCTCTAGAGGGTGGTAGGAACAATGTTCGCGTTAATACATTGGCGCCCGGCGCGGCCACTCGAATGATAGCGACGATTCCGGGTAGGGATTTTGATGTTGATAGCCCGCCCCCTGAGTCAGCTCCCAAACTGGTAAGTCCGGCGGTGCTCTTTATGGCTTCAGAAGAAGCGCCTAAAGGCGCCGTAATTAACGCTACACGTGGCCGCTACTATCGGTCTCAGGATTTTGTGAATGACCCAGT
>CAZYHH010000078.1:0-11444 GCA_964647295.1 uncultured Pseudomonadales bacterium | reverse complement strand
CATAACCCCCCCTAGGTTCTTTAGTTATGGAGCAAGGATAACTCCTCAATCAAATTCACTTCCCTATACGTAACCCGCTAATACCGACTGGAGCGCTCTTCCCTCCTTGTCGAGCTGCACCCACAACATCGCGCAGAGTGTATGGCGCGGAGATCTCTTCTTGAGAAGAGTCTGGCCCTAACTCACCTACACGATGATATTCGCCACGATCAGCAGCAAGTCGAAAACCTACAGTCGCGCCCGCCGCTTCTCCCACAATACCTTTCGCACCGAAGCCATGCCCTTCATTGGTCTGCCCTCCGGTCGTCGCTTGATACCCCATTCGATGAAGTAGCTTAGGACTTGCTCTTTGAAGCACCTCAGGCCTTGTCGAAAGCATCCAGTTTTCTTGCTGACGCATCCAAGATTTCTGCATGCCATTTAGCATGACGATTCTTGGTTCCTCAGTGTGGTTTATACCGGTCCCATGCAAAAGACGGCCATCGGTGATGACCATGGTCCCAGCCTCAGCATCAACATTAATCGCTGGAGGCAGTTTACCTACTGGCTTCCTCTCTCTTGCAGCATCTGACAATGTCAAATGACTTCCAGGAATCACCAGGGTCCCGCCATTTTTTTCATCTAAATCCGAAATTGCTGTTAACACATTGACAGACATGGGGCTGCGAGAATCAGGATCATTACCTTGATCCTGGTGTAAGGCCTGCGGCACGCCGCCCTTGAGTGAAATGGCTGCAATGAGGGAAGTACAAATCCAGCCAGGGCCTAGCGCTTCATTAACCAACTGCTCAACCAAAGGGCCACCCTGAACTTGACTCGGGTGTTGTTCGATTAGCAACTCAAAACACCGTCCTTTGTTCACGCAACAGTTTATGTTCTGCCCGCTGGGCGTTTTTTGTGAGATGCCCGCGATCTTTTCGCCCTCCGCCTGGTCTTGCACACGTTGACGGACCACTTTTACTTGTTCAGCCGACAAAGCACTATCTACTTTGCAGTAACCCCAACGGAGCAGATCTTTTCGTAATTGCTCGATATTCTTGCTGGACTTGGGCAGATCATAATCTTTCCAATAGGGGTGCTTTGAACCAGTGGTCGTGTCGTAGTATGACCCAGGCCTAAACTCCCAATTACCCCAATTCTCCCCACGACAAGGCGGAACAAAATAGATTTCCGGATTATTTTCAAGCAGCGACTTCATCGGTTCTTGAGACATTATCTCATCTCGGTACATCTGAGCCTCCGGCTCCGACCTGGCCTTGACCACTTCGGGTTTAAACTCCTCTGGAATAACGCTCATGTTATTGCCTACTCCTCTAATAGCTCCGAAGCTTTATTATGTCCGCTACGATCTTCAAAACAACCTCGATTAGACAGACTTAAAGCGAGTGTTCAAGTGTTTCAGATAACCGGGTCTAGACGCAATATGTTTCGCTGGGGCGGAAACCCAAATAAGAGACGCGCGACAAATGGCAACGGAAAGGCCTCTGCGACAGCCTTGAACTCCCGGCCAGCAACAGGAACCGCTAAATAGTCGCCATAGGAACCCTCAAGCTCTACTCCAACTTTTGGGCTTTTTATGGCCTGATGATACCAACCTCTGGGCCAATGGTGAGCTGAAACATATATTGCCTCATCGACCCTAACATAGGTAATTCTGCGAGGATCAGGCTGACCAGAGTTATCTGTCGTTGTAATCACAAGGTTCTTTAGCCTTTCGCCTTCAAGTTTGGGTTGGAAAGCTGCCAGGAACACAGTTTCAAACAAAAAAACCAAAGAAACGTAACCGATCAAAATATAACCAAACCATTTTAGTAATTTCATACGCTTTACCCCTATTTCAATAAATCTATCAACATTAATTCAGAGTTCTTTAAAAGGTGTGGCTAGCAGTTTAACGAATGTCACGAATCCATAAAGTAACTTATTCTGCAGGCGGACTATTAAGAAAGGCAGTGCGTAAACAAAAATTCACACGTTGTGTATTTCGATAATTCCAAGATCAGGAGATCCTTAAATCAGGAGCTCTTCAGTGATCGGATGAAATTCTGACGCTACTCGCTTTAGAGAGTCGGCGGTCAGCGCTTCGACAGCGTAAACCTCGACGGGAGTAGTGTAATCTGTCTGAACCGCATCAGCCAAAAGATCAAAATCCCCGTCTCCTGACAACAAGAAAATTCTATCAAGCGACGAAACGCTGCGCAGGATATCGACAGTGATACCAACATCCCAGTCGCCTTTCGCAGAGCCGTCAGCCCTCTGAATATAAGGCTTTAACTTGACATCAAACCCGATATGACCGAGAGCGCGTTGAAACTTTTTCTGACTTTCGTCACCCCGGTCAGTGGCGTAGGCTTTAGCTAGAACGATATCCCCTCTAATGGAAAGCATGTTCCACACCCGACGATAATCAAACGATCTGCCAAAAGTGTCTCTCGTTGTGTAATAGATATTTTGTACATCAACAAAAACACCGAATTTTTCAATAGCGGTAATCAGGCGTTTCAACTCCAGCCAATCACAGCGACCTATCGCGGTGATAGAGGGCTTTCGTGATGATGCGCCTCAAGCCAATTACCTTTTTCTTTTATCCAAATAGCGCTGACACGATTCACCACGCTTTCCACATCGCCACCACGAGTATGAGTACCAGATAGATAGAAAGTCACGATTGCCCACTCATCATAGACCTGAGCCTGATAGTTACTCATCAACAGATTCATGTTATCTGGAAAATTTGCCGTGGCCTTCATCTGGCTAGCCACAAACTCGTAATCTGACTCCCATAATGGTCCGCCATCCGGGAAGTACATCGTAAAATCATCTCGATGATGAACCGCAGCCCCTTCGTAATCGGCGGAGTTAATGTAGCTGTAGTGTTCCTGAATAGCCCTTTTAATTTCGCCAGCCGCACCATCTTCGGCCACCGCAGAAATCGAATACGCAGCTATTAAAATACTCAGCAAACCAGCAATCCAATATTTCATCCTAGCTCCTAGACTCTTTTTAATTCATCTTCACGATAGTGAAGCTCTTACCTCAACACTAGCACGCGAATTTCTAGTTGCAATCCATACCAGCACAAGACAAAACACATGAAGATCAGGACCACTAAATGAATACTTCATTCAACGACCATTTGGATGGGGTCGAGAAGCAGGACAATCAACCAATAGACAGTTTGATATACTCTAAGGGTCTTTCTCTTGATTCACTCATGGTTTATCCAAACAATAAAAACATCGTAGATCTTGAAAGTTATTCCTTGCTATTCAGGCCGCTAAAGGACTCGACGGACATTATCCAGTTCACTCGATACGCCTACTCGCAAGATAACGTTAACCTAATCAAATCTCTGATAAATCAACAGATAGGCACAGAAAAAGCCGGCCCCATATCAGCCATTGCGTCTTCAGTTTTTATCTATTTGCTGAGATCGGAACAACTAACTATGCAGGCTGTTACGGACCAATCAAATATCCGATATTGGTGTGTCTGCGACTCTGTCTCTTCAGTGGTGTTTAGCCTCGTTTCTGATATCGACAGTCTTCCAAATCAATCCAGCGACCAAAGAAACGATCAGCAGGGAAACTCTCCACTTTCAGACCCTTTAATCATTGGGAAAGCCTTTGATTTTTTGATGCTAGTACAACCCAAGGCTAAGCGATACCAGATCGACGAGATCATCACGATCGAAAATCAAGAAAACTCAGGATTTCTAAATGATAAAAAAGCGATGGATTACCTATATAACCTAGGTGTTTTTGGAACTTTTAGATAGAGACAACATTCCATAACCTGACGCTACCAATGTCTGAGCCATACCAAATCACATCATTCTCTGTAACTGCTTTTTTTGTATTCCTAAAACGTAGTCGCCGAGCTCTAACTAAAACGCTAATATTCCTAATCTAAAAGGGAGGGAACGGCATGACAGATTTGTTGATTAGTAATGCAAACATTGTGGATGGTACTGGGGCACCAGCATTTAAGGGCGACATAGCGATCGACGAAGGAAAGATTGTCGCGATCACGGAGCCTGGTAAAGGTCCAGAAGACGCAAAAAAAATAATTGATGCGGCCGGCGATTTGGTCACTCCGGGGTTCGTAGACATACACACCCATTACGATGGGCAAGTTTGCTGGGATAAGTTAGTAACACCCAGCAGTTGGCACGGCGTTACTACGGTGGTCATGGGAAATTGTGGTGTCGGCTTTGCGCCAGTCAGACCTGGCACGGAAAAAGAACTCATATCCATCATGGAGAGCGTGGAGGATATCCCAGGTACGGCGCTTCACGAGGGTATTCCTTGGGGATGGGAAAGCTTTCCTGACTATTTAGACACGATTGATACTCCCTACGCTGTGGATGTAGGTACTCAAGTCCCGCATGTCGCTATCCGACATTACGTCATGGGCGAGCGTTGTTATGACGAAGCGACCGCTGATGATCTTGAGCAAATGCGAGCGATCACACGCGATGCTCTTAAACGCGGCGCTCTCGGATTTTCTACGTCACGGTTCTACGGGCACGTCGACAAGGCCGGAAGGCTCGTTCCGGGGACTCGCGCGTCAGGTGAGGAAATGCGCAAAATTGGGAGTGCTTTTGAGGGACTCTCGCACGGAACAATGGAGTTTGTCTCGGATAGCTTGAATGACCCCGAAGAACTCAAGTGGATAGAACATATCGCGAGAACGACCGGTAGAACCTTGACTCCGCTGGTTACGGCAGGATTAGGGCCTATCTGGGATCTTTCGGAAAAGCTGGAAAAAGAAGGCTTTGACGTGCGGCCGCAAGTTGGCGCACGGCCTGCTTCTATTCTGATGACACTTGAAGGCACCATAAATCCAATGCGTCAATTTCCCGCATACCGAGAAATACAACACTTGCCGATCCTTGAACAACAAACGCTTTTGCTTGATCCCGAGTTTCGACAGCGCGTTGTTAGCGAAGAAATCGTCTTACCGAAAAGTGCCGATGCTGTGCGCTTTCTAACCGACCACGATCGCCAGTACATCATGGATGAACAGTTAAGCTATGAACCTTCTGAAGAAGAGACGGTCGCAGCAATCGCAAGAACGACCGGCAAACATCCTCGAGAAGTCATAATGGATACTCTGGCAAAAGGAGACCCGATCCTGATTCTTTTTGGCAACTACAATGGTGATCTCGAGGGCCAACGCGAAGTCATCGAACACCCGCAAAGCGTCTTCGGGCTTTCTGATGGAGGAGCTCACTGCGGGGTTCTGGTCGACGCAGGGGTCCCAACCTATATGCTGAGCTATTTTACTCGTGACCGAGAGCGAGGACCGAAACTGTCATTGGAATTTGTCGTTCACAAGCTCACACAAGACTCAGCCCGCGTATACGGACTCGATGATCGAGGCGTAATAGCGCCTGGCTTTAAAGCTGACCTAAACGTGATCGACTATGAGACTCTGCACCTAGAAAAACCCGAGATGGTCTATGATCTTCCTGCAAACGGTAAACGTTTGGTACAAAAGGCTAAAGGCTATCGCATGACGATTAACTCCGGAGAAATCACGTACAAAAACGGCGTCCACACGGGAGCCCTGCCCGGAAAACTCATACGCGGCGGAAAGGCTCAACCTACGGCATAAACAGTACCTAAAGGCTGACAATTCTTTACAGAGTCTCGAGACTCACGCTGATTTTTTGCGGCTCCCTTAGATAGCTAAAGGATGATCAATATCTTAAGACGGGCCGGTGGGTTGTCCATGTTCCACGACAAACGGAACGCAGCATTTGCCTACACCTTTATGCGGCAATTTGACGGTACTGCTTAGTCTCCACCTAACACACCGTCTTTTTTATATTGCAAGACTTCTTCAGGGCTAAAGCCTGCCTGCCCGAGTATCTCCTCGCCATGCTCACCGAGCTTCGCGGCAAGCTGCTCAGTATTAACAGGAGTTGCTTCAAAGATAGCTGCTGGCCTGGGCTGGCGCACTCTGCCCAATCCCGGATGTTCATACTCTGTTAGCGTTTCGTTTATCTGAATTTGTTCCTGCTCAATCACCTCAGGACGAGTTAAAACAGGCGCGCTAGGGACTTCGAATTCATCTAAACGTGCTAACCAATATTCAGAGGTATTAGTTTTAAGGACCTCTGCAGTCATTTCCAGTCGTATCTTCACGTTGATACCTCGCTCACGGGCCGTCACAAATCGCTCGTCGCTTAACCACTCTTCTCGATCTAGCGCTCTACACATTCCATCCCACTCTGCATCAGAGACTGCGCCTGCCGTTATATAGCCATCCGATGTTTCATAGATGAGATCCTTGGACCGTTGGCCTCTTTTGACTCGATCTTCTTCTCCTACCATCGTGAGCCCGGCGAGCCCCTCCTGCCAAAGATAGGCGACCATGACATCTAGCATGGCCACCTTCACGTGCTGTCCAATGCCCGTGCGCTCTCTCGACAATAGCGCCGCCGTAATCGCCTGTGCAGTCGTGATACCGGTGGTCTTATCTGGGATCACCGTGCGGACCATGCGAGGTCGATCTTGACTATCGGTAGCTTGAAGATCTGCCAAACCGGACAAGGCCTGAATCACTGGATCATAGACTCTCTTGTGCGCATAGGGCCCCTTTTCACCAAACCCGCTCATCGACACATAGATAATATTAGGGTTAAGACTTCTTACTACCGGCTCACCCAACCCCATTCCATCGATCGCCCCTGGACGAAAATTCTGCACGAACACATCCGCGTCCTTTGCGAGCCGTTTCACGATGCTAATTCCTGCCTCTGACTTTAGATCCAACGCTATAGAGCGTTTGCCTCGATTAGAGGTCAAATATCCTGTTGTTACTCCGCCGCCGCCCATCGCTCGAACCACGTCGCCTCGCAACGGCTCGACCTTGATAACGTCCGCACCTTGATCTGCCAACAAAACAGTTGCCGCAGGGCCTGCGAGGACTCTCGACATATCCAGTACTTTATAACCACTAAGCGGGCCGCTCATCTGACTTCTCCAACCTTTGTCTTACGCTCTAGGATACAACACTAATCATCGTATTTTTTATACCGTCTTTTTCTTTTCTTATAGGAGATATACAGAATTTCGAGCCCCAGACTTTATTTTCAGTATTCTGGAAGCTCATTCTTAACTAGATTAATCGTAGGGTCGTTTTTCTCAATAAAATGGTGTTAATGTGCAAAACAGTTCACACAGTAACTTGTTCAAAAAAAGGTTGAGCCAGCATGCTCTTTAGATATTTATTTAACAGCGAATCGACTACCAACTGTCTGCGTTTGGTTGCTTTTCTCACTCTCCTTACACCATTACTCTGGTCGCACAATGGTCTTGCATCGGAAGACAAAATAAACGCCAAAACACAATTACTCTGGGGAGATACGCACCTGCATACGAGCAACTCCTTCGACGCTTTTCTGAACGGAAATCACTCAGTGACACCCGACGATGCGTATCGCTTCGCTCGCGGCGAACCAGTAGTGCACGCTTACAATCAAACCCGCGTGCAACTTCAAAGTCCACTCGACTTTCTTGTCGTATCCGATCACGCTGAATTCCTGGGGGGCATCAAGGACATTTACTATGAAGGTATCGGACTAGAGGACCCAGGCATAGTAGAGAGCCTGGTGCTTTGGTATCGAGAACGCGAAATCAGAGAGGCGATCGACAGCGGTAATGGTCAGGAGTACTTCAGCAATATCCTGCCAAAACCCGGCGACCCAAGACAAGCCGCACGGTCCTGGGCTATCGACCTGCCGCCCCCGGTGCCAGGCGCAAAGGTTTCTGCAAAAAACGCCTGGCGACAACTACTAGCTACCGCAGATCATCACAACGCTCCTGGCGAGTTTACTGCCTTTGCAGGATGGGAGTGGTCGTCTCAGCCCGGAGGCGCTAACCTTCACCGCGTAATCATCACTAACGCCGACAAAAAATCGGGGTCTCAATTTTTACCTTTTTCTTCAATGGACAGCCCCTATCCGGAAGACCTCTGGAGTTGGCTGGACGACACCGAAGAGACCGCAGGGACAAGATTCCTGTCGATCCCGCACAACCCCAACGTGAGCAGAGGGTTGATGTTTGAT
This sequence comes from uncultured Pseudomonadales bacterium, assembly GCA_964647295.1. Lineage (GTDB taxonomy): Bacteria > Pseudomonadota > Gammaproteobacteria > Pseudomonadales > Azotimanducaceae > UBA4421. The sequence continues at coordinate 3,367 of CAZYHH010000078.1, read as the reverse complement.
GTCCGGTCTCTCGAGGGGTCGGATATCGACCGTGAGCATGCGCAACGTCGAATACAGTACGAGCCGGTGGTCGAGGTGACACAAATCAAAGGCGACTCGGAGACACACAAATCTCTATCTCCTGAAGACGATTTCGCCGACTTCGAGACCTACGCATACTACCTCTCCACAGTTAAAGAACCCTACGTTGTTCGGCAGGGAGACTACGTCAGATCAGCACTAAAAAATGGCCTGAAACTCAGTGATAAGCTGGGAGTTAACCCCTTTAAGCTAGGCATGATCGGCTCTACCGATTCACACACGGGACTCGCGACCGCCGAGGAGCCGAATTTTTGGGGCAAGTTCGCCTACGACTCAGTCCCTGAAAACAAATCAAACAACGCGCTGGGAAACGCCTCCGGCTGGACTATGTCGGCATCCGGACTCGCAGCAGTCTGGGCACAGGAAAATTCTCGCGAGTCGATCATGGACGCGATGTTTCGACGGGAGGTCTACGCGACCACCGGAACACGGATTCGGGTTCGGCTGTTTGGTGGCTGGGGTTTTACCGACAGCGATCTCTCTAATCTGGAGGAAGCAGGTTACGACAAAGGCGTCCCGATGGGGGGAACACTCAAAACCAACAAGACGGACAAAAACCCTCCCTCTTTGATGATCTTTGCCGGTCAAGATCCGCTGAGCGCCAAACTCGACCGGGTACAGGTCATTAAGGGGTGGGTCGATGATCAAGGCAACACTCACGAAAAAATATACGACGCCTTCTGGTCAGCAGGTCGTCAACTCATCAACGGCAAACCAGAACCGATTGCCGACCAAGTCAATCGCCAAACCGGCAACACACTAGCCGATCATGGCGCAGCGACGCTTTCAGGCGTTTGGACAGACCCCGAATTTAACCCGGAGCATTCGGCTTTTTACTATGCCAGGGTTCTCCAGGTGCCGACCGCTCGACATTCGCTCTTAGATAGAATCGCTCTGGGCGAAGAGAACGCCGAAGACTACCCAGATGTCATACAGGAGAGAGCCTATACCTCACCAATCTGGTATTCACCCTAACTGGACCCAGGATGATGTCAGCGCCGCACAACACTTTAGCGATATGGAAGGGATTGCAGTTGGCAGCATCAACGAAGAAAGCGATCAGTCCTTTGAAGTATGAGCCAAGCACGAACTAACTCTTATCGAGGCGCGTGGAAAAGTTATCACTTATCAGCGACAACCCAACCCTTAAAATCAAAGGTCAGTCTTTGTTTCAATCTCTGTAATGCGGTTCTTCAAAATCAATCATTGGCCCTTTAGGTAATACGCCTGGCGGACGACCACCATAATAGATACCTTTGATGGCCACCACATCAACTGTCTGTGCAACACCGGGCCTTTGATAAAGATCACGGCAATAAGGCCAGAGATTCGCATATTCTTTGAGCTGCTGTCGGTTACATTTAAACTGACCGTAATACGCTAAATCAAATCGCACCAGCGTAGCGAACAACCGCCAATCAGCTTCAGTAAGCGTTTCACCGCACAAATATCTCTGCTCACCTAGAAGCTCGTTCAACTCGTCTAGAGTCTGGAACAAAGACTCGAACGCCAGTTCATAAGCGTCCTGTGATTGAGAAAATCCGCACCGATACACCCCGTTATTGACGTTCGTATATATGCGATCGTTGAACACATCAATTTTGTTTTGTAATGGTTCTGGATAATAGTCCGTTTTGGACACACCGGGGAATTCGTCAAAAGCTGAGTTGAGCATACGAATAATATCCGCAGACTCGTTGTTAACAATGGCATGGGTTTTCTTGTCCCAGAGCACCGGGACCGTACACCGCCCTGAAAATTGGCGATCAGCCGCAGAATACACCTCGTGCATGTGAATCGCACCCAATAAAGGCTCTGGCTCGCCAAAGGTCCACCCTTCTGAGCCAGCCGCCGGCTGAGAATATGAAATGCTGATCAAATCGGTTAATTTTTTGATAGAGCGATAGAGAATCGCTCGATACGCCCAAGGGCAACCCGCATTCACAAACAAATGATATCGATCTGCTTCAGCTGGGTATTGGTCAGACCCTAGAAAAGATCGAAAGGTAGAATCTTTGCGCATAAATTCTCCGTTGGAATTAACACGCGGTAAATCTTTAGGTTCCCATACACCGTCAACTAACTGTCCCAATAAAACCTCCAGCGATACCTATTCTGAAAACACCTCGAAAACCGTGGAGTCTTGTACATGACCAGACCCATCAATCTTGCCTGCATTTCCTGCCATATTATTTTGGACCGCCTCTAGCGAGGGCGCCCTCAGCACAATTCGAACCTGACTGGGATCATCAAGATTACAGCCTCTAGTCAGGGTGGTGATATCGTCTTTGTTCAGCTGTGGCTGATCGTCATCAAAAATAGCAACCCATTCTTCAAAGCTACTAGTGATGGTGAAGGTCAAATGGATAATAACCATAACGAAATTTCCTCTGTTTAAGTCTAGATTTTACTTTACGACGCGGACCGAAAAAACAAAAAAACTAAGTAAAAACTAGTCTTCAAGGGAAGTGTATTTTTTTGGTTGTCGTACGGCCAGGAACAACATCACCAACTCGAAAAGGAACCTCGGGACCCTAGCAATCAACGCGGGGGGCGTGTGCTCAAAATACGCAGGATCAAGCGGGTGTAATAAACTGTTCCCAAAACCTAAAAGGCTCTTTGTGATCGCAAGAACGAACATCAGCGGGATCAGAGACCGGTATCGCCACAGGACAACCCCATAAATGGCCAGGATGATCAGTTCCCACGCACCAGCGTTTCCGCCAAGCGCAAAGATCAGCCCGCTGGGATCAGGAGTCCCCTCGAGCGGCATCAGGCCTGCGATCTGAACCTTACCACTGTCATAGGTGAAGTAGTGAACACAAGCACTAAACGCTTGTGTGGCGACGATCAACAGAAATCCATAGAACGCGATCGGGCTGCCCTGGTAATCGTTGTTCGCTTGTCGCGGGAAAATAATCTCGGATAGTTTCACCCTTCACACCTCCTAAATAATAATCCGAACCACTCTAACGCACAGACATCATCACAGATAACCCAAAAAGGACTAACTATAACGGGAGCGCCGGCATCAAGTATGCATCAAGCACACCCATTGCGCCCAGCACAGCATCCACCGCAGCACGATCATCTTGATTTAGCGATTCAATCTCCTTCTTAATATGACATCGCGATACCTCGCTGTATTTAAGTGACCGCATCCTTACTGGCCCCTCCCCCAAATCAACCTCGCACCATTTCTCTCCTGCCGCCAGTGCCTCCCGCGAAACACACAAAAACTGATGATAAGTATCGAGCATATGAGTAAAAAACGGTAACAGCGTTT
>CAZYHH010000077.1:0-11760 GCA_964647295.1 uncultured Pseudomonadales bacterium | reverse complement strand
CTGCTCCCCAATAACGGATCACGGTTATGGCTGTTAACAATCTTAATTTGTCCTCCAAAGTATTACTTCGCAATGCGTTTCCCATTTTTTGATTTAGCTCCATAAATTCCGGAGTGCGAATATAGGCTATATAGGGGCCACCTATTCTACCACCATTCGAAGTTATTTCGTCAAAAACATCCTTCTGACGGTCATCCATATTCTCACGTGTTAAAGGAATCATTCGCGTCATCTCAAATACTCCAAAAAAATGTGTTTTCAGTAAGGCAATACCAATTTCGCAATTTCACCGCGTGTTGTAAGCCAGATCCAAGGGGTTTTCTTTAACATTTTTAAGATGCGTTGGAACTGAATAAGCCCCACAACACGCCCTGCAACTTGTGCATGAAATGTGATATCAAGGACCGCCGGGGGACTGCCAATTTCCGGATATCCGGTGATAACGTCTTCTACCAATTTAGTGAATTCAGGAAAGGGATTTCCATAACGCATTGCGAAAGGAAGGTCGTTTACTTCCATATCATATGGCACCACCGCAATAGGACCTGCCGGGGTTTCTTCAACGTAAGGCATTTCTGCTGACATATCATCGTTATAATATTTGAAACCATTTGCTGCGAGAAGCTCAGCAGAGTTTTCACTAATAGTGCCACGCGGAATACCATAACCTTTTGGAATGTATCCCAAGCATTTGTCGAAGGCTTCCATGCACCGTTTTATATTTGCATCTTCCTCCTCGCGCGACATATAAACGGCAAGTTCACCTTGCGCCCACGCATGAGCTTGAATCTCATGCCCCCCACTATCAAGGCGTTTAAGAGCCTCCGGATGGGATTCTGTAATGATAGCGCTCACAGAGCTGGTTACTTTCACATCAAGATTTTCGGCGATATTTAACATGCGATACAAACCGTGCTTCAAGGCATATTCAGCCCATTGCAGTGCAGCAGTATCTTTGTATCCAGGTTTTAGTGGGTTGCCCATTGGAGAAACACCAGGTGAGTCACCTTCAACCCACCACTCGAAGGGAATGTTAACGCTAACAGCCATCGGTTTGTCCTTAGGCCAACCTTCTGGTAATTCATTTTTCATTCTTTTTTTCCTCAACTTATTTTTAGATTTAAATAAAAATCAAATTCGATATTTAAAATTTAAAATATCCATAAGAATCAACTTAAGAGAAGATGCAATCACTATTATTCAATCGTATATATGTCTTTAACATGAAATGAACGGAACGAAGCAAAATCGATGTTTCGATTCGATTTATCTTTAATCTCCATATCGAAAACGGGGATTGATTTTTCATCGTGTGTCACTTCGATTAAACGGGCATGCCTGCGGGAAGAAATATTATCCTCAGCTCTCGTTCCATCTTCTTTGAGCCGTATAGCCGAAAAATTACAAAATATATTTCCTGTCACCGGCAATTCCACAGCGCCACCTTGTGAGCTGGAGTAGAGAATCTCTCCATCTGGACCACCAAACGACCAAACCTCCCCAACGGCATTTCTTTCCTTATCGACAGAATACTCAACTACACGAGAATAGCTATCTTCGGGTTGCATTCTATCATTGAATGGCACTGCGCGGCAGTTCCCATTATCAAAACATAAAATTGTCCCCGCTTTTGTAATAGAGGGATCATGTTGGTGATATTGCCAATCTAGATATCCATCCGGAGAGAGAAGAAATTTTTTCCATTTCTCACCCCAACCATGGTGGTCGCCGATAATCCAACGTAAGTCGCCATCTTCAAGCCCAATTTTTGCTATCGCATCCTGATGTCGGATAGAGATCAAATAAGAGTGGTCACTGGGATCATAATATAGTCCATTGGAATGACTCCAATCTAAATTTCCACCTGGCGTAGCCCCCCCTTCACCTGACACTACCGAATAATATCCAATTCGATTGGGATCAATAATATCAAATAAACTATGCATCCGAGAGATTTCACCTTTTCGTGTAAACTCGACAACTACATCACCTTTTACATCAACCGACTGGGTTGGCGCATCGGCATCAACTTCAGCTGAGGGATAAGTATCGATATGGCGAAGTTCAGTACCTATTGCCAAAATATTTCCATTTGGCAGTTCGATCGCGGAATGATGCAAATTTTCAAAACCCAAATGCAGCCCATCTTTTTTAGTCTTTTCAGCCCCAAGTTTATAGGTATACCAATGCCCTAACTGTTCACCTTTCCAATTGATTTCAAATAAACTAGATTGCGAAGTAACTAAAATAGTATTCTTTGAAGTTAGAGTAATACAGCCAATTCCCATGCCTAGATTGTAGACCCAAAAAATTTCGCCAGCCTCATTCATCGCGACTAGCCTACCATTATGGGGGTGTAAGTTTTCTGGAGTCACCTGATTCACAACAAAAACTGAAAAACCCGGCTCACGTTTAGTTGGGATGAGTGTTTTGAATTCAAATTCCGGGAAATCATTTGGTTTTTCCTCTATCTTCGCAACAAGCCTTTTACTGACGGATTTTCCATCGACAGCTACAACAGTTATTAAGATTGAGTGTTTTATTCCAAACTCAAAGCCATGAACTAATATAGAATGCTTAGCCTTTGTTATCTCATCGTAGTCGTGTACAAATTCGCGCGACCCACCACTTACACCAACCGACAATTTTGTTGGAGTTTCCGTTTCAACGATTAAGTTCGCAGTCAACGGTGTTGCTCCAGTCGGATTTATAATCAATTCAGGTTCGTTTTTGAACATTTCTAAATTTCCTTTAATAAAATCAGAGATTCTAAAGATCAAAAATGTCGTCAATTAAGGGGCGAGGCATTGCCAATTCCATTACATTAACTATGAGACCCCACATAAAAACAAACAAAAGAGCGGCTCCTATCAAACCAACCCACCATTTTTCGCCTCTCGAGAGCATATAAAAGAAAATAAAAAGTGGTACGGTTATTAAATGCCCTAATAAGAACACCCCGATGATCAGCAACGTTATGGCCACCGCGATCGGAAGCAAAGACGATAATTCTTGCAGTGATAGTGCGTGATTAGGATCTACTTCCTCAGATTTCCAACTTTTGGATTCTCTAACCAATCGAAAAACATAAATAGAGATAAAGAAGATAATTATCCCACTTCCGGTATAGGGATAAAGTTGGTCTTCAAAAGGAAATTCCTGTACTTGCCAAACAGCGACCATAGCTAGAATTACAAACATTATGGTCAGACAAATATCTATAAAGCGCGGGGCGTTCACTTTTTGATAACTCCCAGATCATTCGATTTTTGAATTTTCTTTGATCGGTAATTCCTCAATATAGGTGGAAGAAAAACGATAACAAATGTAACTAAAGCTATAACCCAGACTATAGGACGATCTGTAAGCCAATTAAATCCATGTAAATCTATTGATAAAAATAAGTACCTTTCTGCTAGTCCGCCCATTATCAGTCCCATAATTAATGGTACCCGAGGCCAATCTGTATGCTTGAATAGATAGCCTAAAATTCCAAAAATCACAAAGACTACAACATCGCCGTAAGCTTGATTAGCCATAGTAGCTCCCACGAGCATCGTTCCTAATACCATTGGAACTAATATAGCTGGACGTAAATAGCAGAGAAGTATCAACCAACGTTGGAGGCCAAGAGCTATTACAGCCGCAATAATATTTGCAATTATTATAATCCATATCATTCCAAAGGTTATGTCGAGTTTACCCGTAACCATTTCTGGACCTGGCGTAACCTCTAACATCATAAGAACAGCCAACACTAACGCCATTCCACCATTACCAGGTATCCCAAAAACTAACGTAGGAATAAGGGCCCCGGGTTTTTGCGCTGCTGTACCTGCCTCCGCCGCCACTACACCTCTGACATTCCCCTTTCCATAAGAGTTCGGGTCTTTATCTGAAGACACAGCGGCTCCATATGCCATCCATTCGGCAACTTGCCCACCGAGACCTGGGATGAATCCTGCTATAGATCCTAAAGTGGAAGCTTTTATAACTAGCCACCAATTACCTACCACATCAACTAAACCCTGTTTTAGCCCCGATACACGCGTATCGACTGATGTTGCGCTAATAGTTCTATTGGTTCGGGCAAGATCAATAACCTCAGGTATTGCAAAAAGTCCAAGAACGACCGGAATAAGAGGCAACCCACCCCATAAATATACAAAACCAAATGCAAAACGCGCCTCACCAATACTCGTTTCATCTGTAATCATAGATAATAACAAACCAGCTGCAGCCATCGTTAAACCGCGAACCAGAGAATTACCCGCTAAAGCTCCTGCGAGCATTAATCCCATCATTATCAACATAAAAAATTCTGGCTGACCGATAGAAAAAATAATTGACCTAAGGACAGGTAGTAAAAGGATAAATAAACCGGCTGTTACGACAGTGCCGAAAATACTTGCGTAGTATGAAGCACAAAGAGCTCTTCCTGCTTCCCCCCGTTTTGCCATTGGATAACCGTCTAATGATGTCGCCATTGCAGCTGAGGTTCCCGGCACCCCAAGAATTACTGCTGGTATTGTATCTGTTTGTGTCGTGACAGCGCTCATGCCTAAAAGAAAAGCTAACCCGGTTACGGGCTCCATCGTTATTGCGAATGGAATTAAAAGTGCAAATCCAATTAATCCACCTAGTCCGGGGATAAGGCCTAGGATCATTCCTATGATTATACCCAAAAGCATAATCGGAAAAACCGACAACGAGAAAACATGCGCTAAGCCAGAAGCCATAGCATTGAAAATAAAAGCTAATTCGCCCATTTTAGCATACCAGGAATGAGTAATTGATAAAGATGATTACCTGCCATTGCGTTATCTGTTGCCTGACGACAGATAATCACCTTTATGACAAATTATTTTTTCTTTTTCTTTTTCTTTTTCCCACCAGCATACATAGCATATCCTTTTCCACCTTTCTGATAAAAAGGATCTGATAAAATAGATAATCCATTCTTAAATAAACTAGCAGCTTGTTTGTATTCTACAAAGGTGAAAGGCACTCCTATCGTTTTTTTATGTTCAGCCAAAAAAGCTGAGTCAGCAGCAGACTTTGTCAACGCAGAACGCCAAGCACCTATAATACTTTTACTAGTCCCCCCAGGCAAAAAGTAAACCTTACTTAATTGACGCATAATAGGAAGAGTTGTAATAACCCGCTCTGTTTCAGTCCCACGAGCCTTTGGATTTATCTTGAGGAGAGCTTCATGTGTAGTAGGCATATTAGGAAATCTTGAAGATCTAATTATCTTACCTGACTTATCGATGACACCGTCTTGCGTTATACCAACTATACCTAAATCCTTGAATGTAACAGCCTGCTTTAAGAATTGAGGACCCCTTATGTAACTAAGTGGAATTTCACCACTTCCCAATGCCTGGACAACCGTATCATTACCTCCAAATCCAGCTATTACAGAAATAGGGTTTTCGGCTGCTCGCCATAAATATTCATAAGCCATGGTGCCAAGGTTGCGCTTTCTTGTTCCAAAGGACATCGAACGTTTTGCTCCACGTAGGTCATTAATACTTCTAACTTTTGAAGACTTGCCTGCAATGAGTATGTAGTTGTCAGGCTCTGCACCAATCACATGCCATTTCGACATATCATACTTAACGCCTTTCCGCTTGATTGAATGAGAGACAATTGAGGGCAAGTTTGCCATTGTTGCCGTCAAGCCATCAGGCTTTGCAGTCTTTTGGAAAAAATTTGCATTAGTAACGCCGCCTCCTCCAAACTTTGGTTTAACAGTAATTTTAGGATTACCTGTCAAATACTTCGCAATATACTTTGACCAAAGCTTAAGAGATAAGACTGATGCTCCTCCTTTATGAGGGGTCCAGATCGTAATTTTTTTTCCCTTAAAATTAGTGTCTGCGGCTACCGCATTGCCCGAGTTATAAGTTAAGGGTAAAACAAACGCTCCAACAATTAAGAGTGACACTAAAAATTTTATATGCCGACTGATAACAAACCGGGATATAAAGGCATTATTTTTCAAAATAGAAATTACTTTATACATTCTTTTTTCCTCCCAAAATTATAAGTTAAAATGTATACGCCTTCATCAAAACAGTTAAATTAATACGGACTAACATTAACGGTAAAAATATTTTTCGATTTTGTCCAATGCTAAATTATCAAATAACCACCGATTAAATTAATAGATACTAAATCTATGCTGAGACTATCAAAGTGCTAAAGAACAGTATAAATTCATTTTATTGTTATTTTTTCAGGAAAATTAATCTAAATTTATAGATCTAATTCTTATTTACCCAAAATGGATATAAGTAAATTCTGCGGATAAAGTACGATTTTTCAAGGCATCGACAGGCTTCTGTTAGATTTCATTATGGCACCGTAAAACAGGGATTGCGAACAGAAAAGAGAATAACCAGTTATAACCCCTTAAAACGTCCATATCATATTTTCGCGAATTTATTCACAAGTATTAAGACGTGAAAGCTAATTTTCATTTACTTCCTTTCGTAAACTTAGCTTATCAACTTTTGCAAGAGGACCTATCCGCGGTAACTCTTCAATTATACGAACTTCGGTCGGAACCTTAAAATCTGCTAGTGCAGATCGGCAGTTTTTAATAACCAAGTCAACTAAAGTGTCTTCTGGAATATCGTCACTTGGGCCGGGAACCACATAAGCGACAGGTAAATCTCCATGTAAATCATCTAATTTACCCACGACAGCAGCTTCCAAAATCTCTGGCATTTTATTAATAGCATTTTCAATTTCGGAAGCAGCCACATTTTCGCCACGGACCTTCATCATATCCTTAAGCCGACCACGATATAGAATGAAACCATCGTCGTAACTCTCTACAAGATCTCCGGTTAAAAAACGTCCATTTTCATCAAAACTATCTTCTGTTGCTTTTTCGTCATACAAATATTCAACGAAAAGGGATAGACCCGGAATACCTCCAACACAAAGCTGTCCAACCTCATTCGTTTCGACTTGAGAACCATCCTCTCGGGTAATCGCAATATCGTATTCTGGAGCCGGGCGCCCCATAGACATCGATCTATTCGGCTGATTAATATATCCTACTATCGGATGAGCGACCGTTTCTGTCATTCCAAACCAACCCAGTGTTTTAACTCCAAAATAAGCATCACTTGGAGGTTCGCACATGGCCTCCCCCCATAACCTAAAGTTGTGTTTAGGGACTTCTTTTTCTTTCAGTAGTTTTACACAAAAAGTAACTATCGAAACCCATGTCGCCTGATATCTAACAGCTACGTCCCAAAATCTAGATAAGCTAAAACGCGGCTGCAAAACTATTGTGCATCCTACCCATAGACTTGGCAGTATAGAGTAGGCTTGAGCATTGATATGGAATAATGGCAAAAACGTCATTGTCACGTCTTCCGGGACCATAGCCTGTTGAATAGCATTGATCCTAGCCCCCCAGAGTAAATTAGCATGACTCAAAACAACTCCTTTTGGCCGCGCCGTCGTTCCTGATGTATAAAAAACAGCACAAGGAGCGTTAGAATCAATTATCCTTGGAGGCAGGGACCCTGACTTATCAAACAACGAACTAAATGAAACGTCGGATTTTGTTGGTTTCGACGTTTCATCATGAATATTTACATCTGCAAAAATTACCCAAGGTAGATCCTTACCCGATCGCGATATCAATTTGGAAAATTTAGGTTGGCTGATAATACCAATAGCCTGAGAATGCTGGACAAAATAATCAAATTCATCTTCTGATGAACGACTATTGGTGACCACGGCAATAGCGCCAATACGAACACATGCGAAAAGTGCAAGAAGCATTTCAATACAATTTTCCATATGGATGATTATCTTGTCACCACGACCAACTCCTCGGGCACTAAGACCGGTAGCTATTTCAAGCGTACTCCGGGCAAATCTCTCAAAGCTCCACGTTCGAGCCGTAAGAGAAATTTCGACATCAAAGGGGTCCCAGATCAGAAACGCTTTGTCTGGCGTTACTTGCGCGTGATGCTCCAGTAAACAAAAGAGATCAAAACCAGAAAAACAGTGAATAGGTGGGAGTTGACGTCGCATTTTATTCGGATTCCGATTTGCTCTATTCTGCCGCCCGCACTGCAGTGTTAAAGGCAGACATAACTTCTTCAGAGAAGAAGCGCAAAGACTCCTGATCACCGATTGTCGTCATCAAGATATATTCAAATCCAATTTCCTTAAGTCCTTGTAGGCGATCAACAACTTCATGCGGTTGACCAATGATATACGCCTTATCATTGACATCAATATGATCATCAAAACTTTTTTTTTCGTTTCCAGGAAGTATACCAAATTGATCAATTTTCTTTTGAGCCTCGGCTCTTCGAAGTATTGCGACTTTTGTTTCCTCTTCTGACTTTGTCACAATAATAGTCCGGTTCAAGGCGATTTGCATGGGATCAAACGGTCGACCTGCAAGCTCACAACCAATTTTAAAATCATTTAAACGGTCGGTGGTCTGACTAATTCCAGCAAATTGGTCGAGCAAAACATTGAAACCGTCTTTTGCGGCAGCCTGGATAGACTCTGGTCGCCCGGCACCGACCCAAATTGGAGGATGGGGTTTTTGTACGGGAGCCGGTTCTACAACAATATCATGGAACTCCCAATTTGTACTTTGAATGCTGAAACGTTCGGAGGACGCCCATGATTTTTTTATAATTTCAAGAGATTCTTGGTACCTAGCATTTGCTTCTTCTTTAGGTATTGCAAAACCATTGAATTCAATATCACGATATCCTTTACCAACACCAACATCTAGACGGCCATTAGAAACAAGATCAACGGTAGAAAGTTGTTCAGCCAACATGACTGGATTATGCCAAGGCAAAACCAAAACACCAGTCCCAAGTCGAATATCTTTCGTAATCCCGGCCAAATAGGCTAGTAAATTTGTGGTTGCAGAAACCTGACCTATTCCGGAAAAATGATGTTCAACGACAAACAAGCTGTAGTAGCCACAACTATCAGCTTTTTTAACATACTCAATAAACGCTTTGTAGCCAACGCTATCCATCGACTCACTGCCCCTTTTGGCCATCGCACCCCCAAATAGACCGAATCTCATCTGCCTCTCCTCACAGAAAAACCTTTCCAAATGATATCGAATATGCTTTACATGTAAAGTAATTATTTTACATGTAAATCATTCAAAGTCAGCAAATTTTATGCCTTCAAAACATTCAATCATTATTATCCGTTTCCTTGTATAAATAAACGTATGAACAGAATACTTTATTTTGCTACCTTTGTTAACTTACTGATGCTAGATAATCGTGCTGTTTTTTTCACGTCTAAATAAAAAAACAGTCTATAAAAAATAAGTAAAGTTAAGTTTCAACCTCTGATATTTCTAGGATTTCAATGGCAAAAATTGATCTTTGGCAACCTAAACGACATCGTTTTCTAGCACTTCCCGTGCTTCTCCTGAGAGCCAAGGAGGCTTCTATCCAAAATGTGCGACCAATCCTCAGAGGCTTTGGCATGACTGAGCAACAATGGCGTGTCTTAAGATCGCTTTATGACGCAGAAGTATTGAGTGCGAGTGAATTAGCAGAAGGTGTCTTCTTAAGTATGACTAGCATATCTAGAATCACCAAGCATCTGAGCGCCGAAAATCTTATAACCCGAAAAAATGATGTATCTGACAAACGCTGTATATTGTTTTCGATAACAAGAAAGGGACAAAAATTATGTTCAAAAGTAGGGCCTGCACTTGAGGTTAAACATAAAGATACATTTAACAACATAGATAGTATTGACATGAATGAACTTGAAAAATCTCTCAATTTACTCATCAAAGAATTAGGCGGACTGACAATCCCTGGCAGCTAAGCTATTTATCTGTATGAAATCCAGCATAAGCAATTCCAGCAAGAGCACAGACCTCGTCAATATCAGCCTTATCACCTGTCACGCCTACTGCGCCTAATATTTCTCCTGAATCCATTTTAATCAAATAAGCCCCCCCCACTGGAACAAATTTTCCATTGGCCACGGCTGCTAATGAATCTATAAAATGTGGAAGATTAGCGGCTCGTTCTTGCAGAACCCCGGTTGAGACTCCCATCCCAATACTTGCATAGGCCTTACCAATGGCAATATCCGCCCGCATTAAAGAACAGCCGTCCTGCTTACGGAAAGCTGTTAACTGGCCCGCATTATCCAAAACAGCAATTGCCATAGGGTTAGTGTTAAGTTCCTCAGTCTTGGCTATAACACCATCAATAACTTTCTCTGCTTGTTTGAGACTAATACCCGACATCATTCACTCCCTTTTTATATGTATTTTAATTGAAAAGTAGTAATGTGAATTTCACATGTAACAGGCTCATTTTACATGTGAAATAAAACTATTAAAATATTTTCAACTCAAATATGTTATAAGCTAGCTGTTTAACTTAAACATCAGTGTTAACATTTAAATTTACATACAGAAGCCTTACAACAAGTTCAAATACTTCTCGCAATAAAATACTGAATGATGATGTCAAAAAAAGGTGGACCGATGTTAGTGATAAGATGTCAGGGAACCAAAGATAAGTTATCTGAAACTGAGTAAACTATGACTGTTGTTGACATTCATACACACATGCTTAGCGAAACCTGGATCAAGATGATCTCCGATAATGGCGCACCAGATTATGCTGTCGGCATCCGACCAGACGGCATTCGTGCAATGCAGGAATATGGAATTTTCCGCATGGCCTTTGTCGAAGAAATGCTTGATTATGACGCACGCCTGAAAGTAATGAATGCGGAAGGGATTGACGTGGCCATTGTGTCTTTGACAGGGCCCAACGTGTATTGGGGCTCGCCCGAGGTCAGCCTTGCCGCAGCAAAAGCTATAAATGATGAAATGTACGCTGCCCAGATCGCAAATCCCGATAGAATCCGTTACATAGCTAGTCTCCCATGGCAGCACCCCGAGCTTGCCGTAGCGGAACTAGCGCGCGCTTGTAGCAATGGGGCAGTTGGAGTAATGGTTTTAGCGAATATTCGTGGCATGGCTTTGAGCGACCCCTTCTTAGCTCCTATCTGGCAAGCAATCGACGATCGTGCCTTACCAGTTCTAGTGCATCCGACCGACCCGCCAGGACATAACGAAATGGATCTAAAGAGTGTAGGCGGAAGCATCCCATTTCTGCTGGATACAACATTAGCAGTCACACGGTTGGTATTTGACGGTTTTTTCGACCGCTACACCAATCTTAAATTCATTGCTTCTCACGGTGGTGCCGCCATCCCCCTTGCACATGGACGAATGGATCTATTTTGGAGACAAGGTGCACCAAGCAATCGGACTATCGATACACCACCGAGCGATCACTTGAAACGTCTATATTTGGATGCTGTTGTCTACCAAATGAATGCACTTGAAATGGGTATCGACATGGTTGGTCCGGAACGAGTCATGTTTGGCACCGATTTTCCTCATCCAACTGATATACGGGGTCTTCTAGAAAGAGCCCGCGCCCTGCCAAAGGAGCAGTCGGATGCGGTTCTCGGCAAAAATGCTATACGAGTTTTTGGTCTTTAAAATTATCAGAGTTCTTATTGTATTATTAAGAACGTCTACGAACAGGGAAAGACGAAAAAAAAACATGAGTATGGAGGATGGTGAATCCTCCAATTAACCTTATTTATTAATATATATCAATGGGTTAAAATAATACTATTATCCTACCCACGTCTGTACCCATGTTTAAATTCATGATTATTACACCTACATTTTAA
>CAZYHH010000076.1:0-11775 GCA_964647295.1 uncultured Pseudomonadales bacterium | reverse complement strand
TCCATCTGACTCTCCAGACTTTGAGTAAACGAGCTATCCAATAGGTTCTTCACTCTCCCAAAAGCAAGTGACGGCCCTTGGCTAAGCTTAATCGCGAGTTCCATCGTCTCATCCATTAATACATCTTTCCCGACTACTTTGTTCACGATTCCCCAGTCTAAAGCCTCTTCCGAAGATAATACTCTGTTCGTCAACATGAGCTCGCGGGTTCGTCGATCACCGATCCTGCGCGGCATGAAATAAGTGGACGAGCCATCCGGTGATAACCCTGCGTTCGTGTATGCCATGGTAAAGACGGCCTCTTCCACAGCTATCGCTAAATCACAAGCCATGACCAGCGAAAACCCCGCGCCTGCTGCCGTACCATTCACCGCAGCGATAACGGGTGCTTTGTTTCTGTTCAAGCGCGATAGACCCAAATGCAAATCAGCGGCCATCTCCATCATCAAACGCCTCGCGCCCGCACCTGACGCTGCAAAATCGCCAAGATCCCCCCCAGCACAGAATATACGTCCTGTCGAAGTCAGCACGACTGCCCGAACGTCTTCATCTTCTGAGACATCTAATGATACTTGATTGAGCTCTTTCCCCATCAACGGATTCATGGCATTAGCAGCCTCAGGTCGATTGAGACAAATCACTCCAACATTATCTTCAACACTGTAAGTTAGTGTTTCATACATTATGATTACTCCTGGTCTTGTTACTGCAGATGCTTCGGCTTAACTTAACTCCTAAAACGCTATAAGCTGCTCATCGTTTTACTGACTAAGTTTAAAGGAAAACCGAGATCTAATGAGCAATAAAGTGGCCTTAATTACCGGAGGAGCACGAGGAATTGGTGCAGGTATCGTCAAAAGTTTCCTCGACGCTGGTTATCAAGTGATGATTGGCGATATTGGGCTGAAAACTGAAAAATCGAACTGGACTTACAAGTTGGCTGAGATCTCAGATATTGAGGCGATAAGGCGAGAATTTGAACATTGTGAGGCTTGTTTTGTAGATGTAACCGATAGCAAAAGCTGTCTTGACGCAGTTAAAAAAACAATTGATGTGTTTGGTCAGCTGGATGTTCTAGTCAATAACGCAGGCGTCATAGACAGTGGACCGGTAGAATCCTTCAGTGAGGAAAACTGGGACAGGATATTTGATGTCAATGCAAAGGGTATTTTTTTAATGAGCAAGGCCTCGTTGCCAGCACTAAAACAATCCGATAACGCCTCTATCATCAACACGGCTTCAATCGCAGGTAAACGAGGGCACGCTCGCATGAGCGCATACTGTGGCTCTAAGTTTGCTGCAATCGGAATTACTCAGTCTCTCGCTTCAGAATTGGCTCCAGAAGGCATCCGCGTAAACGCCATCTGTCCAGGGATTGTGGGAACGGCGATGTGGCTCGATCACTTACTCCCCACTAATGCAGCTGAGTATTCAGACAAAAATCAAGAGTTGGAAGAAATGATGCAAGAACGAATACCACTCGGTAGAACCCAATCAACCCAGGATATGGGGGAAGCAGCGCTCTATCTGGCAACCGCCAAAAACGTGACAGGAATCTCCCTGTCTGTCTGCGGTGGTCTGGAGATGACCTAATGAACTGGTTAAAAGATCCACTCATTTTATTTTTTCTAGGCGGGGCAGCTTTGTTCATTCTAGCGGAACTTAGTGACTCGGATAACATTTCCTACCAGATTGAAATCCAAGAATCTGATCTTAAACGGCTTAATGATCAATGGGCTATGCAAATGAGACGGCCAGCAACCGATCAAGAGCTTACAAGCTTGGTTGATCAACTTGTGAAGGAAGAAATTTACTACCGAGAAGCCAAACGGCTTGGTCTGGATCAAAACGACACGATAGTCAGACGACGTATGGTTCAAAAGCTTACCTTTCTGACCGAAGACATTGCCACGGCGGAAGTCCCTGGTGAAGAAGCTCTCAAGTCCTTTTATCAAGCAAACATCGAGGAATACCGACAGCCTGACCGATACAGCTTCAGACATCACTACTTTTCGTCAGATCGCCGAGCAGACGCGGAACAAGATGCTAAAAGGTCGTTGATTGATTCTGAAGATCTTGGAGATCCTTTTATGCTACAAAAAGAATACGCGAATCGATCCGCAAGAGAGATTGGAGATCTCTTCGGAAAAGCTTTCGCGGAAACATTAACCAGTCTCGAAACCAGTGACCAATGGCAGGGCCCGATCGAGTCAGCATATGGCTTTCACAATGTATTGGTGGAATCCGTTCAAGAAAGTTACCTACGCCCTTTCAACGTCGTCCAAGATCGAGTGCTTATAGATCTTCAACAAAAAACCCGAAAAGATGCGAACGAACAATATTTTCTAGATCTTAAAGACAAATACTCCATAACCTTACCCGGCCTGCCTTAAAACAATGCTGAGGTACTTAATCGTTTTCGCAGTACTCTTGCTCTCATCGATCTCTCTGAGCCATGAAGTCAGGCCCGCTTATCTGCAAATCGACGAAGTAAAAACACAAGAGGATCTAACCCTCTATCAAATTCTATGGAAACAACCGGTCGTCCAAAATCGGCGGCTGCCGCTAAATCCAATATTTCCAAAGGGGTGCCAAATAAACGATAGAATGCCAGTCGAAGTGACTAATGGCGCTCTACTCCATCACTGGACAACGGATTGCGATTTAAGCCAAGCTAAAATCCACATCGACGGACTATCGGTGACACTCACCGACGTGATGGTACGCTGGAACTCAAAGAACGGTGACTCAAAAAATTATTTGCTTCGACCAGAAAATCCGACTCTCGATTTAGCCGGTGATTCAACACAAACGAGCTCTTATTTGCTGGTTGGAATTGAGCACCTCATTTTTGGTATTGATCATGTCCTTTTTGTGATGTGTTTGTTTTTGCTAATTCAGAGCCCTGTAAACCTGATCAAAACAATCACCTCGTTCACATTAGCTCATAGCGTTACCCTAGCCTTATCAGTTCTAGGCTTGGTGGAGCTCAAGCAAGGACCAATTGAGGCCGTGATCGCTCTTTCGATTGTATTTCTTGCAAGGGAATTACTCTTAAACAATCCCAATCAGTCTTCTTTGACACTAACAAAACCTTGGTTAATGGCCTTCTTCTTTGGGTTGTTACATGGCCTAGGGTTTGCGGGTGCTCTGAGAGAAATTGGCCTTCCGGATGACACCTTCTGGTCTTCTTTACTTCTGTTCAATGTCGGCATCGAAGTAGGACAATTATTGGTAATTGCGGTACTTGCTTTGGCCACTTGGTTCTTGTCGAAGTTGGAATACAAAAAGCAGGGTATCCTCTATGCGAGCTGGATCGTTGGTATGGTTGCGGCCTATTGGACACTCGATCGGACACTTCTTTTGATATAATCCAGATAAATGACCATGGAGCCAAGCTGTTGAAATATCTCAAACTTATCTTTCTGTCTTCCACTGTGTTGTTGGCGTTCAGTTGTGGCCAGGAAAACATCCAATACGAGGAAAAACTCAGGATGCAGCTTGAAACTGCCCAACCAGGCGAGGTCATCAGAATTCCTGAAGGTAATTTCAATTTCAAACGTAGCTTGGTAATGAATGCCGATGGCGTGACCATCGTTGGAAAGGGCATGGATAAATCAGTGCTCAGCTTTTCTGGGCAAGTTGCTGGGGCAGAGGGATTAAGTGTTAACGCTAACGATTTCACCATTCAGGACCTGGCTATTGAGGATACGATAGGTGACGCCCTAAAAATAAACGAGGGAAACAACATCGTTATCCGAAGAGTTCGAACCGAATGGACCAGAGGCCCAAATGTTAAGAATGGGGCATACGGGATCTATCCGGTGCAAACTACTAATCTCTTAGTGGAGGGTTCCGTAGCTATCGCAGCCTCAGATGCCGGCATCTATGTAGGTCAATCGGATAACGTTATTGTGAAAAATAATCGAGCAGAATACAACGTTGCTGGAATTGAGATAGAAAACACCACAAATGCTGATGTCTTTGACAACGTTGCAACTCGAAATACTGGGGGAATACTCGTATTTAATATGCCGCAAATACCCAAAGAAGGGCACAGCTCAAGAGTCTTTAGGAATACAATTGTGGCAAACAACACCGAAAACTTCGCGGCCGAAGGCACTGCTGTATCGGGTGTCCCGAAAGGTACTGGTGTGTTGATTAACTCAAATGATCGAGTCGAAATATTCGATAATGAAATCAAGGATAATCAAACCGCAAATATCCTAATTTCGAGCTACTTCAGTGCGAGTTTCGCAGGTCAAAGGGAACTCGCCGAGGAATTTGACCCTTACCCAGAGGAGATTTTTATTTACGATAATCAATTCGAGGGCGGTGGGAGTGAACCTGGCAGAGACTATCTAGTCCAATTAAAAAATGCAGTCTTCGGAAAAGCAGGCGAATTTCCGGATATCATTTGGGATGGTATGACCAACCCTGCAAGCACCGGGAGCCAGGTCATTTGTATTCAAAATGGAGATTCAAAAATCTTCAATCTTGATTTGCCCAATGAGTTTAAAGATCCTCGTATAGACGAGCTGTCACACGACTGTGAATTATCCAAGTTACCGGAAGTAATACTGGGTGAAAGTTAATAGGCTAAACCGCCTACTTGTCCTTTGCATTTTTATCCTCGGTGGTTGTGCAGATTCTGTACCAAATAATAGTCAGTTCTTTGAGCCCAATGATTACCCACAAAAACTGTCGGAGTGGGGTCTCGTCTGGATAAGCGATAATTCGATTCGAATTGCTGACGATTCATTTACCTATACATTAAACACGCCGCTATTTTCGGATTACTCACTAAAACTTAGAACTCTTCGTATCCCAAAAAATCAGAGCGCAACCTATGACGCCGCAGCGTCATTTGTTTTCCCCGTGGGCACAGTAGTCAGCAAGACCTTTTTCTATCAGATCGACGATAACCGGTCCATCTCACTAGCATCGGACTGGGACAACTCACTAGAAAACTTAGATACAGATGATATCCACCTTATCGAGACCAGGCTCCTCGTTCGACAAGAAAACGGTTGGGAGGCTCTACCTTATGTCTGGAGAGGAAGCGACGCTTACCTCAAAATCACGGGCGAACTAAAAGAACTACCAATAGTAGGATCCGACAAAAAAATTCCTTATTTGGTACCCAGCAAAAACCAGTGTGCCAGCTGCCACGTGACTGATCACACCAAAGGCGCTCTACTACCTATTGGATTAAAGGCAAGACACCTCAATCATGCCAAGACCAGTCACGGTGAGAATCAGCTCACTTTTTTGAAAAACACCAATCAATTATCTGGGTTTTCAACTCCTTCTGAATCCCCTGCTAATGCCGACTATAATAATCCAGATGACACACTCGATCGGCGCGCAAGGTCCTACCTCGACATCAACTGCAGTCACTGTCACAACGTTAAAGGGCCTGCTGATACCTCGGCACTTTTGCTAGAGCACTCCAACTTTGATCCCAGATCTTATGGTGTTTGTAAGCCCCCAATTGCTTCAGGAAGGGGTTCCGGAGGTCTCTTATATTCCATAGTACCTGGAGAAGCTCACAGTTCGATTATGTCATTTCGACTAAGTTCTAGGGACCCAGCTGAGATGATGCCGGAACTTGGACGAACGCTTGTACATAAAGAAGGTCTTGAACTAATCAACCAATGGATCGACTCAATGGATGGTCGGTGTATTTAGTCGAGCATCCTGATAAACATAGAACTTATTACCCAAGAAATTACAAATCGTCGCGAGCACCGAACCAATAATTAGGCCTACTATTGGGGCACCATAAGAGTACCCGTAGCTCAACCACAAGCTGTAGGCCAAGACGTTTAAAGTCGCACTAACACCTTGCAAGCCACAATACCTAACGAGTGTTCGAGCGTCCGCATCCGATCGAAAGGTGAAATGCGCATGTAAGAAAAAAGCCACCAACAGTGCAAGGCAACAAGAAATCATTCGAGAAGATACAGGAGGAAAGAAAAACTGATAAACCAACAGCGACAACACTACTCCATCCAAGAAAAAAGCAAACAGTCCGACGATCAAAAATCGAGATAGCTGACCAGCTCGATCCTTCATCTTAGTGCCCTAACATCGTGTATCGTTCTCAAACCTTCACTTATTCCAACTAAATTCTAACACTAGGTGAAGCACGCTATAAAACGCAGGCTCGACAGGTTAAGATCACGGTCCTGATTTTTAGAGCAACAAGGCAGTCAAAATGACACTAGAGCTGGAAGCGCCGATCATCTGTCCTACTGAAACAGTGATAGAAGACTGGATTGACTACAATGGTCATCTAAACATGGCTTTTTATAACGTTATTTTTGATCACGGTCTCGACTATCTATACGACTACCTGGGTATAGGCAAGGAATATACTGAAAGCGGTATAGGATCCTGTTTTACTCTCGAAGCGCATGTACATTACCTTAACGAACTGTCTTTGGACGATGAAGTCGGAATAAAACTTCAGATAATTAATTATGATTCTAAAAGAATCCACATTTTTGAAGAGATGCACAATCTCAAAGAAGGTTATCTCGCAGCCACTTCAGAACAAATCGGTATGCATGTAGACATGAAAACTAGAAAGTCGTCCCATCTCCCGGATAAGGTCCAAGATCTATTAGAACAGATGATGGTAAAGCACTCCGAATTACCGATCCCAGAACAATTGGGACATCAGATCGGCATCAAAAACCGATAGCCGATCTATCTCAATTTGTCACAAACTCTAAGAATCAATATCCTTCTAATTCACCGTAACGATTTCGGTGAAAGTTGACATCGCCAAAAGTTTGCTCCGTAACGGCCGCTCTTTTGATGAAAAACCCGATATCAAATTCATCAGTCATTCCAATACCGCCGTGCATCTGAATCCCTTCTCTAGATACGAGATTGAAAGTCTCGCCAACCTTAGCTTTCGCTAGACTAGCTAGCTTCGCAATTTCCTCACTATCACGTTGTTCTTCCAACGCAGTTAACGCTTCCAGAACACAAGACTTGGATAATTCAATTTCGCAGAACATATTTGCTGCTCGATGCTTTAATGCTTGAAAGGAACCAATCGCAACGCCAAACTGTTTCCGTTCTTTTAAATACTCCACAGTCCTTTCAAAACATTCTTGTAAGCTACCCAACATCTCTGCTGATATACCAATACGGGCGATATCCAACGCTGGGTCCAACACTTCGGCCCCTTTGCCCACTTCGCCGACCACCGCATCCGATGGCACTACAACACCACTCAACTCAATATTCGCAGCATTCCTGGAATCGGCCATCAAGGTCCGAAGCACGTTAACGCCGTCGGCTTCACGATCGACCAAAAACAAAGTAATGCCCTCTCGATCACCAACTTCTCCCGATGTCCTTGCTACAACCACCAACTTGTCGGCAACGTGGCCGTCCAAGACAAAGGTTTTGCTTCCACTAATGCTATAAGAGTCTCCTTTCGCTTCAGCTTGGGTAGAAATGTTGTAAGGACTGTGTCGGTGAGATTCCTCTAATGCCAATGCGAGAAGCATTTCACCCGACGCCACCTTGGCCAACAACTCACTTTTTTGCGAATCACTTCCACCGATATTGACGATTGTGCCACCCACCCAGACAGAAGAGTAAAGAGGACTCGCGGTCAACGTCCTTCCGGATTCTTCGGTGACTACGCCGAGTCCTTTATAACCAAATGCTAGACCACCATGCTCCTCTCCCCAGGGAATTGCTGCCCATCCGAGGTCGACCATTCCTTTCCAACTACCACGATCAAAACCATCAGCACTGGATTCATCGCGTAACTTTCTTAGCTGGCCAATCGGCGTGTTATTAGCACAAAAATCTTTTGCACTGTCTTTGAGCATGGTTTGCTCTTCATTTAGAATCATCGCCATCAAAATCCCCCTTTAGCTATTCCTGAAGCTCGATTGAAACCAAAAAAGATATTGTTCTTTCCTCAACCAAGCCCCCTTTAAGGCGTAAATGTTATTCGTTTTAGTGACGAGTATTGTATCGATACTCTGGCGATTGCTCAAAGTTTCTTATTCTCGCAAACGCAATCTATACACACTAGTTCTCGCAGTAATAAACAAATTTTTGAAATCTTTATCGAAGGTCGTATTTGCTGGAAGCTCTGGAATCAAAATAGTCCCTATATGATTTCCGTCGGCGGAAAGCACGACCACACCTCCTGGTCCACTGGCCCACAGGTACCCTTGAGAATCAACGGCAAAACCATCGGGAACACCAGGCTCGGGGAGGCTTGTGGCATCAAAAAGCACTGTAGACTTCCCCAGAGACAAATCATCTTTCACTTCAAATCGCCTCCAGACTCTTTCTTCTACATCAGAATTTGCGACGTACAGGATTCGCTCATCCAGCGACAAACCAATTCCGTTTGGTCTCTTCATGGACGCCAACAATGCCACCTTCCCATCAGGGTCAAGCCGATAGATCCCGTTGACCCTCTGATCTATATTGCTGTCCAAATCCCCTTTCTTCAGACCATAGGGCGGATCTGTAAAATAAATCGAATTGCTCGAATGAAAGACTCCATCGTTAGGACTATTCAGTCTTCCTCCCTCAAACCGATCAATTAAAGATCGGCGGACACCATCATGATCTATTCTTGATACCCGTCGCATGCCATGTTCAAACAACACCAGACGTCCTTCGCTATCTTCTAAAAGTCCATTAGAGCCTCCAGAGGCTCCTGTGACTATTTTTGGATCGTGGACAAGATCGATTTTGACAGAGACTTCTCCAGATTGAGGAATCCACTGATAGACTCGATTCGCTGGGATATCACTAAATAGTAAATATCCTTCTCGCTGAGAACCCATCCAGACAGGGCCTTCGACAAATTGAAATCCCGTGGCCACGCGTTCCAACCTTGAATTTTGATGGAGCAAACTGTCCATCTCCGGACTTTTATGGGCCACTTCTATCGGGATAGTCTCGCCAAAACTGTTTGAAATTAACAGGAGCGGGATCATCATTTTTATCAGTAATTGATAGTTCATTTCTTATCCTTGCGCGCGTTCTTCGCCATCTTAGAATTGCGGCCTATTAACGCCAAACAGGCGTAGGACTCAATCTAGCTCTACTTAGGATCGCTAAAATTTTCGACAAGGTATCTTCCTGGATTTCCCCCATCAAGCGAACAGCTTCAACAGTAAGACCTTGGACATAGCGATCATCATCGTTGAGTCCTGCCTCAACCAATTTTTCGATTTGACCAGCGGAAAAACTGTGATTTGCTGCTAGCTGCACTAGACCATAAGCAACAGACTGACGGACCGTCGACCTAGGCATCAAGGCTATCTCCGTATTGTTAGTTTCGATGCCCTTATCCAGCCTTTCGATCAACGCATCAATAATATCACTCGACAATTTCGGCGCGCCGCGAGCCCCAAAGCATAGGCACTATTCGACCTCACCAGGTCATCAGGGTCTAGCCTTAATCTTTCAATTACCGCATCCACGACGTCCTCATAAGAAGAATAGGAGCTATCACCTAAGGCATAAACCGCCATACGCCGCGTACCCGTTCGCTTCGAATGCGTCAGTTTAACCAACGTAGAAATATCAACATTTTTCGAAGCTCGCAGGCCATGACAAGCTGCTCTGCGAATCGACTCAGTTTCGTGATCGAGCGCTCTAATTAGATAATCTGCTGCTACGGAATCATCCATCTGACTAAGCAGATAAGCCGCTTCGATTTTCTGGTTCTCACTCCCATCGAGTAGGGTTGCATTTAGTTTTGCCGCTTCGGTTACTTCAAATGGCTTGCCGCTCTGATTAGCCGTACTCCAATCCCAAAGGTGTGAAATTACAGGCTTCAGGTCTCGCCGAACTTTGCTCAAATCTATACTTATCTGTCGGTGGTTCCATGCAGCCTTCTGAGGATCTTGTGTTCTCATGAAATGGAACTTGAACATATATCTACCTGGACCATCGGCCTCACGGCGTGAACCTCTGTGAAAAATATCGTAGTTACAAATTACAACGCTGCCTTTGGGCAGTGTCAAAAAACGTCGTCTAATATCGGGCACGCCCAACAAACGAATTTCTTTTTCAAGTTGTAAGTCCCGGAGCGCGAAATCATCATTGCTTAGTATATCTCGATCGCTCGAACGATCGAGAGCGTCTCCTCTATACCAATCGTCATCTGCTTTTTCGCAATCGATAGTCCAATATTGAGTCCCGGGCAGCACCTCTGTAGGCCCATTAACCAATGTCACTTCTTGCGGATAATAGAAGAGTATTGCCCAATCTGGTCTATGAGATCGATAGTGTCCTCGTTCGTTCCAAGGCAGATTACCGTCTTGATGAAATCCTTGGTCTGCTGAACTGCTTCTATGAACATAATTGTGAGGGTGGATCAAATAGTTCTGTCCTAAAATACTGGTCAAGGCCCTCACTACCTGGGGCTCTTCGATAAGACGGTCTATCGAAGGTATTTGCGCTCTCAGATTATCGCCAATAATATCCAAATGAGCAGTCTTACTCTTGGCAGCACTAGCTAATTGATAGATACTTTCGGCTTTTTGATATAGAAAGTCATGATAGTCCTCTCCGAGAGCACTGGGTTCGAGAACCACAAAGCCATCAACCAAATAATCTCGAAACTCATCATCATTCAACAGGTCGTTCATTGATCAGCTATCGTTCAATCAAATGCCGAAAGAATCTCTTCGTCGATAAACTGGAAATTATCCGGTGTCATTGTTGAGATCCCGCCGATCATGACTTCCTGCGCTCCAGCTTCAATTAGCGATCCTATACGGTCAAGAACGTAATTCTTGGGGCCAGCGGCTGTTCCTTCGCCCAGACTTCTACCCTTCACAAAAGCCTCTACCTCGCCCGAATCATCACTAACAAGGGCCGGCATTAAAACAGTCTTAGTGATTTCAGAAGGGTCTCGACCCCAATCTTCGCAGTGCTTGCTCAATACATCGACTTTGTGTTGAAAATAATCTGCTGTCATTGGTCCGCCTGCCCAACCATCCAAATTCATGATATCGCCATACCTGGCGAGCGTTCTAAGAGTGCGCTTCTCTCCTGTCCCTCCTACGAGGATCGGTATATGAGGACCCTGAAAACATGCTGGTGAAAGCGGTGCATTGCCTAAATTGTAATAGGTGCCCTGGAAATTCACAGGCTCATCTGAAACAAACAGTCCACGAATCAAGGCGCAAGCTTCCTCAAATCTATCCTGCCGTTCTTTCATCGAAGGGAACTCCCAGCCGTATGCCTCATGCTCACGCTTAAACCAGGCAGCTCCAATGCCAAGGACAAAACGCCCATGACTAATATGATCGACCGTAGAAGCCATCTTCGCGACTAAGCCGGGGTTACGGTAGGTATTCCCTAAGACTAAATGACCCATCCGAAGTCGGCTGGTCATTCCGGCAACGGCAGACAATACGGTAAAAGCCTCATGGGCAGTTAGGCCTTCTTCTTCGGGCCTTCCAGGAGGAGGTAAAAAGTGATCTGCGAACCATATGCTATCCCAACGACCATGATCCATCACGGTCGCAACACTCGATATCTCATCCCACGTATTCCGATAGACTCCCACTTGAGCGCCAAATTTCATTTGTTTCTCCTCAATTTTTCAACCTATACCATTGCCTCGATCAAACTAGGACCCGGCGTCCGAAGTGATTCAGCCAAAGCCTGATTGAATGCTTCTGCAGTTCTAACCCGCCAAGCGGGCACACCCATACCTTCAGCCAAAGAGACCCAATTTAACTCAGGATTACCAAGATCCAACAT
>CAZYHH010000075.1:8501-12032 GCA_964647295.1 uncultured Pseudomonadales bacterium | reverse complement strand
TGAGCGTAATGCCAAACAGGAATACGCCAATCCAGAGTTTATGGTGGTGGGTGGCTGCGCGTCATCCCGGCGAGATTATTACTGGCTGAAACGCCATGCGGACAATTTTGATTGTGAAGTGTCGATTGAGAACGACCGAAAAATACTAGGTGTCATGGGGCCCAGGTCCAGAGATTTGTTGGTGTCGTTATCGGGCTCGGTCCGACCAATTCAAGAGCTAGCCTATTATCGGTCGGCAATCCTAGAGCTGGGTGGTATGAGTGTTCGTGCTAATCGGCTGAGCTATGTGGGTGAGCTCGGTTACGAATTACTGGTCGTTGAGCACGATATGGGGCCATTGTTTGATTTACTGAAGACTTCCGATCAAGACTTTGAGGTAGGTTTGGCGGGTTATCATGCAATGAACTCTTGTCGTATGGAGAAAGGCTATCGTCATTGGGGACATGATATACACGATCACATTAATCCTTATGAGGCGGGCCTGTCTTTTGTCGTGAGTCTGGATAAAGGCGACTTTCTTGGGCGAGAAGCGCTTCTGAAAACAAAGAATAACTATCAAAGGCGTCTTTGCGGGATTTCAATAGAATGTGAGGACGCGCCGTTTATGATTCACGATGAACCCATTTACAGAGATGGGGAGCGGGTTGGTTTGACGACTTCTGCGGCGTGGGGCCACCGGGTAGGCAAGAGCTTGGCGATTGCAGATGTTAGTCATGAAAGCGGAATAGATGCCGATTGGATTAAAGCAGGTGATTTTGAGGTAGAGATCGCTACGGTCCGTTATCCCGTCTCGCTGCAAATGCGAGCATTTTATGACCCCGGTCAAGAACGGCTTAAAGCTTAAGTTCCTAGAAGATCCTGTTGTTATACTATTTGATAGTGTTAAAAAAAGGGCGCTATTTTGGATCAATATGACGTCGCGGTGATCGGTGGAGGAGTCGCAGGGCTCTCTGTCGCTTATTTCTTGTCGGGACACTGTAAAGTCATCGTTCTGGAGCGAGAAGACCAACTGGCCTATCACAGTTCCGGTCGGACGGCGGCGATGTACATCGAGGGTTACGAAAATCGGGTGGTGCAAGAGCTGACATTGGCGGGGCGCGACTTCTTTTTTGATCCTCCCGAAGGTTTTTCCGATTATCCATTGCTTAGTCCTTGTGGTGGTCTAACCGTTGCTGCGCGAGCTGAGATACCAATACTTGAAAAATACTATTCTGTATGGTCGAAGAGTTGTCCGGAATTGACCATGGTTTCTGTAGAGGAGACTTTGGAATTGGTGCCGATCATTCGTCCTGAGTGGTTGGAGGGCGCTGCCTATGACCCAAGTTGGAAGAATATAGATGTTCATGCTCTTTTGTTGGGATTTGAGCGAGGTATTCTTGGAAACGGAGGCGAGATCAGAAAGAAGTCTGAAGTCTTGAAAATGATAGAGGTGGCCCAGGTTTGGCGGCTTGAGATTGTGGATGGTGAGCTGGAAGCCGGGGTCATCGTCAACGCCGCAGGCGCCTGGGCTAACGAAATAGCATCCCTGGCATCGTTAAGCCCTAAACCGTTGACACCGATGCGCAGGACTGCAGCGATAATTCCTGCTCCCGAGCCGGTCGGACCTTGGCCGTTGGTTCACACGATATCTGAGAGTCTGTATTTCCGTCCTGAGAGTCCAGGCATGATGGTGTGCCCTCAAGATGAAACACCGACCGAAGCGATGGACGCTTTTGCATTGGAAGTGGATATTGCTCAGACCATCGAGCAGTATCAAAAAGTCGCCGATCACGAGGTAGATCGGGTGTTAAGAAGTTGGGCAGGTTTGCGCACTTTCGCCGATGATCGTAAGCCGGTCGTCGGCTATGCGAGCGAATCTCAGAATTTTTTCTGGTTGGCCGGCCAAGGTGGGTTTGGGGTGCAGACAGCGCCCGGGTTGGGGCTGTTGGCGTCAAAGCTCATACTTGATCGCGAGCAGCCGAAACAGGCGATTGATTCAAATCGGTTTTCGGGAGCCTGACCGACGGATTGAAGTGGGGTTTGGACTTAGCGTTCGGTTAGCCCAAACCCCTGTTAGCTAAGCGTTTTTAGCTCGATTCTGGACCATGATCAGTCCAGACATCTCGGTGCACGAGCTCATGTCGATTAGTTGGTCCTTCTTCGCGAGTAGATCCTCGTAAGTCACATCGGCGCCAAATTCGAGCGATTCGTTGACGAAGGTGGCACTTCGAGAGAACTTTCCGTTGCCCGCGTGAAAGGTCATGCCGGTGGGCGCATCTTCCGATGCCATCAGGATTACCGCTGGCGTAACCAGCTTTGGATGGCGCATCGGATCTGGATCGTCGGGGTTGACTTCTACCCCCGGTATTGTACCGATCAAGCGTGTTTCTGCCGCAGGTGCTAAGGTATTCACCTTAATGTTTTTAGATAGTCCTTCTATTGCCAGGACATTCATAATACCGAGCATGCCCATTTTAGCGGCGCCGTAATTTGCTTGTCCAAAGTTACCAAAAATACCGGATGTTGAGCTGGTGAATACGATTCGGCCGTAACGGTTTTCGAGCATGATCGGCCAGGCTGCACGAGTCACATAGCCAGAGCCATTCAGGTGGACGTCCATTACGATGTCCCAGTCGCCCATATTCATGTTTTTAAAGCTTTTGTCTCGCAAGATCCCCGCATTGTTGATCAGGATATCCACTGTTCCGAAAGCAGAAACGGCATCGTCAATGATGGACTGAGCGCCTTCCATGGTTGCCACCGATGCCTTGTTGGCGATCGCCGTACCGCCTGCTTGAGTGATCTCTTCAACGACCACATCGGCCATGTCACTCGCACCGACTCCATCACCGCTGCCTCCCAGATCATTCACGACAACTTTGGCTCCCCGTCGTGCGAACTCCAGAGAGTGTGCCTTGCCTAAACCGCCGCCAGCGCCAGTGACGACAACGACCTTTCCTTCAAATTCACTCATCTACCTTCTCCTTAATACGATGGCGTAACTATAAACAATTGGTGTAATAAGCGGAAACCGATTTCTATGAAACTTCTATCAAAAATCTTATAAGTGATTGTAAATAAAGGATATATCCATATTTTATCCGTTGTAACTTATGATCTTTTTCCACTGTTCATCCATTTCCGGGAGCCACTGTCTCAGGATTGGCGAGGACGCTTGCTCTTGGCTGAGGGAACTGTTTAGACGTAGATATCGATTCGTGAACGCGGACGCTCGGTAATTGGCCGCGCAGTGGACGAAGACTTTTTGTTTTTCTAGGGTCTGCATGAGTCCGATGAACCGTTCAAGATCTCGTATGGAAGGCGACTGCCAGGGCACCGGGATGTGTACGTAGGTCATCCCTAATTTGGTGGCGATTTCACCTTCATTAACCAAGGCGTTGGGTGAGTCAGGCATTGCCAGGTTGATGACCGAGGTGAAACCCGCATCACGAATCGAAGTAAATTGTTCTGGAGTGGGCTGCCCACCTCTGCCAATTGTATTGGTTATATGATAATAGTTTCATTTCTTGGATTTCATAATTTTAAAAGATC
>CAZYHH010000075.1:0-8491 GCA_964647295.1 uncultured Pseudomonadales bacterium | reverse complement strand
GTTCAGGAGTGGGCTGCCCACCCGTGCCTATTGTCTCGGTTATCTGATAATAGTTCAGAACATCCGTGATCTGAAAATTGTCGTTGGATATCGCTATTATTGGAAAGAGTAAGAGACAAATAAAATATTTCAGCATAGGGATGGCCAATTGTGAGAGAGGCCATTATATAATCTGCCCGCGTTTCGTAAAAGCTTAAACGTCAGATCGAAAGAAGTCTTAGAAGCGCTTGATTGCTGGTAACATAAAAACCTCGGTATCTGGAGAGACGCTCATCCTGGTTTTATGGCTTAAGGCCCTACACATTATTTTTGTGGTTTGCTGGTTTGCGGGTATTTTCTATTTGCCCAGGATATTCGTGTATTACGCGGGCAGCGATGATGTGGCGACCCGCAGCCAACTGGCAATTATGGCAAGAAAGCTTTATCGATTTGTAACCCCCTTTATGTGGATCACACTGCTGTTGGGTACGCTGCTGATCTTCCAGAATCTAGACTATTACCTGCAGGCCAAGTGGTTATGGGTCAAGTTACTGGGCGTTTTGGTGCTGATTGGCTACCATCTCCAGTGTGGTCGCTATGTCAAGGCGATCAACGACGAGAACGACTCCCATACACACGTGTTTTTTCGGTTTTTTAATGAAATTCCCGTCGTGTTTTTGTTCGGAATTGTCATCCTGGCAGTACTGAAACCTTTTTAGCTGCATTAAAGCCGTTACAGGGGTGAGCTAGTCCCTTCTATTAATAGGTTATCTTTATCGCGCCCTTTAACCCAACCTAAGTTAGGGCTGGCAGAATAGCCGATCACCTTTTTGGCTTTATCAGAGAAGTTCTCAGCAATCTCTGGAGGAACGGTAATAAACTGATTCTCTTCCTGACGAATCCAGTCCACCAGGTAGGAGTTAAAGAAACCCGTTCGTCTCTGGTCACTATTTGATTTGGCGCTTCCGTGTAGTGTTCTGGATAACCACATCACCAGCGAGCCCTTTGGCATCTCTGCTTGAACGACTTCGCTTTCCTGTGCGATTCGATCTTCTGGCCACCTGTGACTGCCCGGTACCACTCGAGTTGCACCGTTGTCGCGAGTAAAGTCGCTGCCCGCCCACAATGCTGAGACAAGAAACTCTCTGATGTCAGGGAGGTGCTCTATAAATGGTTGGTAGATGGCGTTTTCTCGGTGTAAAACTTGATGCTTTGAGTTAGGACCGCCGCGTACCTCGAGCATCACAGCCGCCCCGATATTGTAGTGATGACAGTTAGGGTCAGTTTCAACCGGTGCTTTGAAGATAACTTGAGTACCGCCATCTTCATTTTCGACCACTTCTGATTTAGATTGGGTGGCTGGATGTCTGTCTGACATAGGTTCGACTGGCATTAACATCGCGTCAACAATTTCCAGTGTTTTTGGGTGGATCACTAGCTTTTCGGTATAGGTTGGACTGGCGGCGGCGAGACCGCCTACTGTGCGGTTACCTTCGGGCCATAAAGAGGTCGAAGAGGATTGATCAGCCTCGGATACGTTATTTTGTATGTCTTCGTATGCGTCGTCCATAACATCTTCAGGGACGAGTCGCTCAATGATGACCCCGCCATCAGCTTTAAGAGTTTTGACGATATCCTCGGTACTGTCTTTCTCAGTAAACGTTGTTAGATAATTCAAAAGGCCTTCCTCCTCCTAGGGGTTTTAGCTCCATAGAATCTAGCATGGAGTTCTCGCATTGTGTAATGCGTTTCCCGAGTAAACGCATTACAGTAAAAGAGCAAGAAGTAAAAAGTCCTTCCTCCTCTGCGCAATTTGAGCTAAAAACGATTAACCGTAGTTATGACATAGAGGCTCATGTATTTTCTTTCTGTAAGTCAGGCATAGATCAAAAGGGCAAAAGTAATGAACAAGACAGTGTTGGTGGTTGGGCTGGGTAATATGGGGTCAGCCCTAGCTAGAACTTTACTAGAGGCAGGTTACGAAACTTGGGTCTGGAATCGTACAAAAGAAAAAGCCGATCCCCTTTTACAAAAAGGGGCTCAATGGAGTGAGAATATTTGGACTGGCTTGAGTGCAGTAGATTACATTGTCGTGTGTGTTAGTAATTACACAAACTCACTTGAACTTTTGTCGACTTGTCCGGATCTGGGCGAAAAAGTGTTGATACAGCTGACGACGGGCACCGCAAGTGACGCGGTCTCATTTCAACACCAAGTGGTAGAGAAAAGGGGAAGGTATATGGATGGTGCGATCATGGCGTATCCTGCTGCGATTGGTCATCAAGATTGTCTTTTGCTGGTCGCAGGTAACCTTCAAGCTTGGGGAGAGAGCGAGGCGTTGATTTTAACGCTAGGCGGACAATCACAGTACCTGGGAGAAGATGTTGGGGCGCCTGCGCACCTCGATCACGCTTTGATTGCGCCGTCTCTAATCATGCAGATGGCGATCATTCAGGGCATGCACATGGCGCAGAAAGCCGGAGTCGATCTGGATTTTTACTCTAGGATGATGGGATCGGGCCTATCGGTTTCGCTAAAATCTGATTTGGAACGACACACACGAGCGATTATCGATGGTGATTTTTCGAAAGTTCAAGCAAGTATTCGGACTTGGAAGGAGGCGCTTGAACGAATACTAGAAGAGAGCGAAGGCTCGAAGGTTAATGTCGACCTGCTGACGAGCATCAGTCAAATGTTAGCGCATGGTGTGGATCAGGGTGTAGGTGAGAAATAAATAACAAACCTGACGAAGGTAATGTCATAGACTGACCGCTCCAGGGCAATAATCAATATTAATGAATATTTATAGGTAAAGGAGGAAGAATGAATTTCGAGGAGCTGTTTAGTGTATCGGGCAAGGTGGTATGTGTTACCGGGGGTGGAGGTGGTATAGGACGTGGTATCGCCGGAACCTTTGTCTCGGGTGGTGCGAAGGTCTACATAGCATCAAGAAGTAATCTTTCGGATGTGGCTACCGAGATTTCTGACGAGGGTCCTGGCGAGTGTCTAGCACTGCCCGTGGACATGTCCAGCGAAGAATCCATCAAAGAATTAGTGGCTGACTTGAAAGAGCGAGAGGGTAAGCTGGATGTGTTGGTGAATAATGCGGCGCTGGGTAGTTTTATTCATCGTTTCGAAAAGTTTCCTGCCGATGAGTGGGACCAGATGATGTCCGTTAATCTTAGAGGACCTTTTTTGTTGGTAAAGGAGGCTCTCGATTTATTAGAGACTGCTGGTAGCTCCGATGCCCATGCTAGCGTCGTGAATATTGTTTCGGTTGACGGAATGAGAGTGGCAATGGACAATGATTGGGCCTACGGCGCGGGGAAGGCCGCTTTGATTCAGCGAACTCGTCAATGGGCAGCGACTCAGGGTAACAACCATGGCAAGGAAGGTGGTCGTCACATTACCTTTAATGCGATTGCGCCAGGGCCTTTCCCTGGAATGTTGGACCGTTATCTGGAGACCGAAGAAGGCCGAGCTGCGGTCGGTGCGGTAACGGTGGCAGGACGAGTCGGTGATCCTGTGGACATAGGAGCGGCTTGCGTTTACTTATCTAGTCGAGCAGGGTCCTATGTGACAGGTTCTACAATACCCGTAGACGGAGGCCTGTTGGTGGGCCGTCGTGCCAATAGTTAACGGTTTAGGGAGGGGAAGACAATGAAAACAGAAGTGTCGACCGGATCGTTCGTTGCCGAGTGGGAGGAGAATGGGGCTGTCAAGATCCCGCAGTTACTCGATCCTGCTGAGTTTTCCGCGTGCAGGAAATTTTATGATTGGATCCTAGCAAATCCTAGTCCTATCGCGACCCAATTCTTCGAAGGGGATGGGGATAGCTTCTTCAATGATGTTGGTCAGGCGGCTGGCTATTACCCACTCGCTGAATCTCTATTTGACGCATGTCCTAGTCTACGCGAAACGGCCCAGTCGCTCTTTGGGCCCGATAACCAAAATATCTGGTTTCTTGGCTACGAGGTTTTTCATAAACGCGGGAGCGCAGGGCGGCATACCCCATTTCACCAGGATGCATCTTTTGCGCCCTTCCACGGCAAGCACCTAGTCCGATTTTGGATACCGTTCGAGCACACGCCGAAGTCGCATTGCCTGGAGGTGATCGGCGGCTCCCATCGTGGTCCATTATTTAATCCCAATAAAATACTCATGACCGACCCCGCCACCCACGGGGCAGACGGAGTGGATGACACGACGCCCTTCTTCGATAAGGAGGAGGAGTTACGCGCTATGCCCCGTGTTCCGGATATTCTTGCTGATCCTGAGGCTTACGATGTTTTATCCTGGGACTTGGATCCTGGCGATGCGATAGCTTTCCATCTCGCCTCACTGCATGGCAATGCCCCGGTTGATGTCCGACACCCGGAGAGAAATACTTTAATCCTAGGCTTCTTTGGTGATGATTGCATATACAAGCCGCTGCCGGTCGAAGGCTCGGCTGATTTTGTGGATTCGGCAGCGTTTTCAGGACTCAAAGAGGGAGATCATTACTCGCTAAGTGGTTCGGGAAGAGGTAGCAAGAGAATCAGACTTCAAGGGACGGGAATGTTGACTTAATAAGAGTTGGTGCAGAGGTGGCTAAATACCGAATAACAATGATGAAATAGTTGATGCTGACGAAAAGTTAATGATTTTGGGGAGTAGATGATGCGAGCGGTTGGTTTATTTGAGCATGGTGGTCCTGAAGTACTACAGGTAGTCGAGTTACCTTCGGTGGATGCAGGACCGGGTCAGGTACGAATACGAAATCACGCAGCTGCCGTGAATCCGACAGACATTGTTGGGAGAAACGGTATGCGCGCGGAGGTGCAGAAGAAGGATCCGCCTCCTTACGTGCCTGGCATGGATGCTGCCGGTGTGGTGGACCAGATCGGTGAAGGCGTTGAAACTGGTATAGAGATTGGTGATCGTGTGATGGCGATGGTAGTCCCGAGAGCCTCCCACGGGGCCTATCGGGAGCAGATAGTTCTAGATCAGCGAGCTGTAGTCAAAGCTCCCGCTGGAGCGTCCCATGCCGAAGCATGCACGTTACCCATGAATGGTCTGACGGCTCGACTGTCGCTTGACTTGTTGGGTCTAAGTCCGGGTCAGGTAATTGCGGTCACGGGCGGTCCCGGCGCTTACGGTGGCTACGTTATTCAGCTTGCAAAATCTGATGGTCTCACGGTGATAGCGGATGCAGGCGAATCCGATCGAGAGCTGCTTGAGTTATTAGGGGCGGATGTGATTGTTAGGCGTGGCGAGGGCTTTGCTGAAAAAGTCCGGGAGCATTTTCCTGATGGGGTGGACGGTCTTGCTGATGGAGCGCTGCTTAATGAGCTTGCGATTGGTGCGGTTAGAAACGGGGGTGGGTTTACCGCGATTCGTGGCTATAAAGGAAAAGACCAACGCGACATTAAGTTCACGGCAACTTGGGTGACCAGGTATGACGGTGAATATGAAAAACTGGACCGTCTCAGAGAGCAGGCCGAAGCTGGCGAGCTCACCTTACGCGTAGCCGAGACCGTTTCACCCGAAAATGCCGGTGTAGCCCATCAGCGACTCGAAGCCGGCGGGACACGAGGCCGAATGGTGATCGAGTTTTGAGGGAGCGTGATTCGGTATTAATCTTCGGAAGTCTTTTGGAATTGTTAGTGATATGAGTTTCGGAATTATGTGTGCAGCGGATACGATGAATGCGCATCAGTTGGCCGACTTTGCGAGGAATGCAGAAGCTTCGGGCTTGTCGATGATTTGGGTGCCGGAGCTCTATGGCCGTGACCCCTTTGTCACTGCTTCTTCTTTGTTAAATGCGACTCACCAGATTTCCGTGGGCACCGCAATCGCAAATGTGTATGTCAGAGACGCGCGCGCCACAAAGTCTGCAGCTTATTCACTGCAAGATGCCTTTCCAGGGCGGTTTGAGTTAGGTCTGGGCCTTTCGAATAAGGTCGGTAACGAGCCCCGCGGCCACGATTGGTTGGGGCCGATGGCCAAGATGAAAGATTTCATGGATCGTTACGACGACGCCCAATTAATGTTTCCAAGTTCAGGCGACGTGCCTTGTTATCTGGCTGCCCACGGTCCGAAATTGATGGCCTTTGCGGCACAGCGCTTAGATGGTGCTTTTTCCTATTTGCAGACCGCCCGGTTCAGCATTGAAGCTAAGAAAAAACTCGGTTCCGGTCGGCTTAATCTGATGCAGCCCACAGTGTTTTTGGAGGATGAAAAAAGTGCACGCGCGGCTGCTCGAAAAGCGATCTCGATATATTTGCCGCTAGAAAATTATCATCGTGCGTGGCGTGAGAGAGGTTTTCTAGACAGCGATTTTGCCGGCGAGGGCACTGATGAATTTGTTGACGAATTGGTGGTGTGGGGGGATGACCAGCAAATTGCCACGAAGTTCAAGGAACAATTTTCTTGTGGTGCAGATCATCTGATCATTATCCCGGTGAAACTGGATTTGAAAAATGAACTGGGATGGCAAAGACTGGGAAATATAGTAAAAGGTGCAGGATAAATAAATGCATAATCTGCGAGTAGGGGTTTGTTACGATTTTAGAAATCCTCCGGATTCAGGTGTGACGGACCAGATGCTTTACGGAGAGATATTGGAACAGGTAGCCTGGCTAGATCAGATCGGCGCTGACTTAGTCTGGTTCACAGAGCACCATTTTGTTGAAGACGGTTACCTTCCAAGCTGGATACCGGTGGCAGGAGCAATGTCATCTATCACAAAGCACGTGCGATTTGGTACCGACATTTGTTTGATGCCTTTTAACCATCCGATCCGTCTGGCGGAAGATCTCGCGGTGTTGGACAACCTGTCCGGGGGAAGAGTAGAGGTCGGTCTTGGGATGGGATATGCGCCTCACGAGTTTCGAGGTTTTGGTTTTCCGGTCAGTCGACGGGTCTCATTAATGGAAGAAGGTATCGAGGTATTACAGAAGTGTTTTTCGGGTGAGCGTTTTAGTTATCAAGGAAAGCGGTATCAGTTTGAAGACGTTGTGATTACGCCAGGTTATGTTCAAGAGGGAGGTCCGCCTTTGTGGTTGGCGGCTATGTCTGAGGCGGGAGCGATGAGGGCTACTAAGTATAATACGAATTTCTTGCCCCAGGGACTCAAAGCGAACTCTTACGACCCTTGGATTGAAAAATTGCAAAACACCGGTAGAAATCCGACGGACTACAGGGTCGGGATTATCCGTAGTATTTTGGTCACCGAAGATCGGGATAAGGACTGGCAGGCAGTTCGTGCTGCAGAGCGTTACCGGATGGCCTTGTATCAACGTTTTTTCGAAGAAAGTGGCGAGGGGTTTGGTGAGAAAGGTCCGCCGGTTCCGCAGACCTGGGTTGTTGGAGATGTAGACGAATGTGTCGCTGAGCTGCTTAAATTCATCGATGAATTTGGGATCACGGATATCGTATCGATGGCGGTTCCGCCTGGGATGAGGGCAGAGCAGATGGGAGATAGCCTAGAAAAGCTGTTTACGCAGGTGGTGCCTCGAATAAAAACAGAATTGGCGAAAAGCTGAGCAGGAGAAGGGTATGAAAAAATTAATCGTCTCTTTATTTTTGATTGTGTGGGGCTTATCCGCAGTCCACGCTGACGTGAAAAGAACACCTTCCGGGAAACCCGATCTTTCGGGATTTTATGACACTGGAACCTTGACCCCATTGCAGCGGCCAGAGTTTCTGGGGGAAACAGAATACCTGTATACCTGGGTAGCGAACTTAATCAATTGGGCGGCCGAGTGGGCTTACGATTATGCCTTCGAGACGACGAGTGATCCAGATCGAGAGGCGCCGCCCGAGGGAGGCGACGGCAATAACACGGGAGGCGCGGGTGGAGTAGGCGGATATAATGCGCTTTACATTGACCCGGGCAATCACGTATCTGAGGTCGATGGTAAAGTCCGGACATCGATCATTTATGATCCGCCTAACGGGAGACAACCTGAAATGTCGGAAGAATCTCGTCAACGGATGGCGATTCGGTACAAGAGTTTTAGGCACGAAAATACTGGTACGGCTACATGGCTTGATGAAGACGGCCATGGGCCATTTGATGGGCCAGAGACGCTTGCCCCTTCGGAACGTTGTCTGATTAGTTTCGGAACGACCGTTCCGACGATCCCGAGTTTGTATAACAATTTTAAGCGAATTATTCAGACTGAAGACCATGTAATGATTCTCCAGGAAATGGTCCACGACGCGCGTGTTATCAGATTGAATTCCGAACATCTACCCGAAGATGGAAGGAAATGGCTTGGTGATTCGGTTGGCCGCTGGGAAGGCGACGTTTTAGTCGTTGAGAGCCGTAATTTTTTTACGGTTAATGGTCTGGTGGGCGCTGACGAAAATCTTAAGGTGATCGAACGATTTAGCCGAAACGAAAACGGTGATCTGAATTACGATTTCACCGTAGAAGATGAGACAGTATGGTCTGAATCCTGGAGTGGCCGATACACTTGGAAATCCAGTGACAGCAAAGTCTACGAGTACGCCTGCCACGAAGGAA
>CAZYHH010000074.1:0-12051 GCA_964647295.1 uncultured Pseudomonadales bacterium | reverse complement strand
ACTATCTCAAGTGCTTCTTCTGATTTTTCAACTAAGTCTATATTCGCAAGAGTTTTTGATTGAGCTACGAATACTTTCGAACCCAATAAATCATTGCTTGGAAGATCCGGCCCACCATCCACGATTATTCCAGCTTCTCCACCAGACCCAGTTGTAAGCCCTTCAACTCGAAAATATCGAGACATGTCATTGCCAAATGCCACCTGATCGCCAACTTGCAACTCTGATAAAGGCCCATTTTTCCCCTTTCTCCCAATTAATCTGGTAAACCCAGCACCCGCTTTGCAATCACATTGAGCTGCACTTCAGAACTACCTCCGGCGATCAAATAACCCTTACTCAACAGCATTTTGCGAGTTGCAGCTATTTCTTCACGTTTAAATTGACCAGTTGTCCACCCTACGCCTTGAAAACCCATCAATGAAACTGTCTCATCCAGACTCATACTTTCGAGCTGCGTCGAGAGATGCTTGAATGTCGAAGTAGCATAAGTCGGTGTTCCAGATGTTTTTTGCTCTTCTACCGATCGACGCTGAGTTAATTCGTAGGCCGCTCGATGCATCTCGATAGTAAGAACTCGATCACGCCTTGCAACATCATCCGGCGCATATTTCGCGAGCAGCTCTGGAAGCGAATCTGATCGTGGAATTAAATCACCATCGCCCACCGCCGACCGTTCAAACTGGAGTAAGCGTTTAGCGATGCCCCATCCTTCATCTTCCCGACCGATGAGATCGGTTTTATCTGCCTTCACATTATCAAAGAATACTTGGCAAAACTCCCGATCACCGTTGATCAATTCAATCCGATTAACCGTCAATCCGGGATCTGCCATATCTAACAGCATAAAACTAATGCCCTCATGTTTATTTGCAGCTGGATCCGTTCGAACCAAGCAAAACATCCAATCGGACATATAAGCGTTTGACGTCCAAATCTTGGAACCATTGATTAAATAATAGTCTCCGTGGTCTTCAGCACGTGTCTGAA
Source organism: uncultured Pseudomonadales bacterium (assembly GCA_964647295.1). GTDB lineage: Bacteria > Pseudomonadota > Gammaproteobacteria > Pseudomonadales > Azotimanducaceae > UBA4421. Next base: position 11,061 of record CAZYHH010000074.1, on the reverse strand, counting down.
GAGACGCTAAATCTGAACCTGCTCCTGGTTCCGAATAACCTTGGCACCAACGTATTTCTCCACGAACAATCGGTGGCAGATGACGCTGTTTCTGATCTTCAGTACCCATCTCCAGGATCAAGGGCCCTATCGTTGCTTTGCCGCTGCCAGATAACGGATTTGGAGCCGACAATGATTTAAGAATCCGATAAAAAGTCAGCGTCTCTTTTTTATCAAAACCAGCCCCACCATACTCAGTCGGCCAATCTGGTATAGTGAGCCCTCTTTCAAGACAAGCATCGAACCAAACCCGAAAATCGGCATCTTCGATAGGCTGTTGAGTCCCGCCCCCGAAGCCATAATGTCGCCCCAGTATACTTGGAGGACAGCTACCTCTAACCCACTCTGTTAACTCTTCTGCAAAGCTCAGAGGCTACTCTCCTTAGTATCAATCGATTTAATCATCAACTCCTTATCCAGATCCTGCAACCTTAAGAGTCATTTCGAAGTCAACACAATAACGACGGACCAATATCGCCCGCTGATGAAGGTGGACGAATATTAACAATTCATATAAAACACGAGCGCCCCGGTGGAGAGCGCTCTTGTAAAGTATTAGACCAGCGCCGCAGCCATCATAATCAAGCATATGATTGAACCCATCCAGAACAATGTCCTGAGATAGATGATGCCGAACACATAACTCAGCAAATAACCGACCCTAAACCCTAGCCAATATAAGGCCAAATCATAGTTGTCTACTTCAAGGACGATAGACAAAATGGCCAGTGTCAGGAAAGCAGGCAAACTCTCCTGTAGGTTAGTCGCGGCCCTTCTAACCCTTCCAAGTCTAACCGAGGCCTCCGGCGCTTCATCATCTCTATTTGATATGAGATATTGCATACTTCCAAGATTTAGTAGCATCGGGATCAACCAAATTTGAGCTATCGCGAGTCCAAGCACATAAACTATGAGCGATGTCATAACGCCTCCTTTAAGTAATAAATTTCTGTGTAGTCCATAACAGATAGTAATGCGCAATGATGGAACTAACCAGCACACTCTTTTGACTCAAAAGACCACAACGACAAGCTCACGCCAAATTTGTTCTCCGATGGCGTAACGCGCAGATCTATAGACAAACCTAGTCCAGGCTTTTTAAAAAGACTTAAAATAATTCTTCAATATTCTTATAACTATATGTTATATATAGGATTAGTATTTTTTCTTAAGATATGAGGTTACCAAAGTGCGACCGGGTTGATAATCATCTGCACAGCCCCTTTTAACCTGGCTTGTCCAAGAACAAACATAAACTCCTTTACACCCTCTTTCGCTAGGCGTCCGGTGTTCATCGTCTCAAGAAGAAACACGCCATTTTCTTTAAGCAACGTGATGTGATCATAGAAAATCTTATCACCCTCGATGGGCGGAACCGCGCCAACACCCCAGGTATCAGCTCCTACAGCCATCGGATTCAGAGTCGCCAAATAAACCGCTGCGCCATTTGTAATGCCTGGAATCGTGCTGACCCAAAGATCTGGCTCGCTTTTCAACTTTGCGTCCGTCCAACCAGTGTGGAACAGAACGACATCACCCTCGCGAATCTCTATTTTCTGAAGTTTGGCCGCTTTTTTGATATCCGCAGCAGTTATGGGCTGCCCAGCTGACATGAAATCTACACCATAAAACTGAGCCATATTAAGCAGGACGCCGCGACCGACCATCGGCGGGACCTTCTCTATACCGAGCTTGGTCAAACCACTGATATCGGAGAAATCCTTTCCCATATTGCAGTTATAGAATTCTCCTGCCTCCCCCATATGCCCCAAACCATCTAACTGAGGTCCGGTACCCAACCACATCTGCAACACATCATCGTTGTAACTTGAGTGCCATCCGAATTGTTCGGCGCCATCGACTCCAAATTGCTGGCCTGGCTGTACTACTTGGAGCTGAGTATAGCGAGGTGGAAAAGCTGGCATTCCTGCCTCAATCACCACTCCTAGCGGATGAGTCTTTCCTTCCTTGACCAACTTGCTGGCCGTAATCACCTGCTCGGGTGTTACGTAATTTGCGGAACCTATCTCATCGCCTTCTCCCCATTTAGATGGCTTGCATTCCTCTGCGGACCAGGTATTCGCCGATAACGCGATAAACGTTATCAATAATGTTCTAATGACTTTCATAGCTCTTTCCCTTCTGAATCAAATAATCTTATCTGTGATTAACAGATAATGTCGCCTATTGCGGTCTAATTTCAAGCCAATATCAGTGTCGATCAAATTCAGCAGCCTTCCTTTCTGCTCAAACATTCTAGAGACACTCCAAGCGTCTTGCCTATTTGAGCATAAGTGGCAAAATCCAGCACTTAGCTAGAGCATAATCTCGATAAGAGGAACCTGCATGTCATACGATCTGATCATTCGAAACGGTAAGGTTGTCGATGGGCTTGGCAACCAACCGGTGCTGGCGGACTTAGCGGTGGATGGCGATCAAATCGCAGAAATAGGCGACATTTCTGCAAAAGGTAAGCAGGAAATCGATGCAAACGGCAACGTAGTGACACCCGGCTTTGTCGATCTGCACACTCACTTTGATGCACAGGTAGGCTGGGATCCGGCTTTAACCCCAGCTTCCTGGCATGGCGTCACCACAGCCCTGATGGGGAATTGTGGTGTGACCTTTGCACCTGTCAGGGATAGGGATAAGGAAACGCTTGCCGTGATGATGGAATCAGTAGAAGACATCCCGCGTCACGCGATCATGACCGGGCTACCGTGGAACTGGAATTCTTATGGCGAATACCTTAGCACGATTGAAAATCTCAACCCGGCAATCAATCTAGCGGGTCTTGTTGGTCATTCAGCGGCACGATTTTATGTGATGGGTGAACGCGCAATAGATGAAAACCCAACCAACAGCGAAATCGAAGAAATCGCCTCGTTAATCGGAGTCTCAGTAAAAGAAGGTGCGGTTGGCTTTTCTACCAACCGTCTGCGCGCCCATGTGATGCCTGATGGTCGACCAATCCCTGGAACATTTGCAACAGAAGAAGAACTCATCGCGATATCCACTGCAGTAGGAAGAGAGGGCGGCATCCTCCAAAGTGTCATCGAAGGTGGAGAAAAGTTAACAAAAGAACTGGCACTTATAAAAAAACAGCTCAAAGCAGCACAAACACGTCTACTGTTTAGTGCGCCCTGGGAGCCCGGAGAAAACGGCGCGAGCGCCTACCAGGGAGCCATCGACGACATGAAAGCTTCAGGTCTCGATGTCGTTGGCACCACGCAGCCCAGAGCAGCTGCATTTCTTTCGGGTCTTCAGTCAAACGTCTTGTTTTCGATGCGGGCTAAAGGCGAAGCCTGGCGAGAATTACGACAAAAAGATCCCAAAGAGCGGCTAGCCCTTATACGTGACCCTCTTTATCGAACACGACTTCTCGATGAAGCTCAACAGATGGAACCCGCTGAATCTATCGGCCAAACCATGATGTCTTCCCGATTCTTTATCCCGCCTAAATCATCATTCTGGATGGGGACGGATTCTCGACCAAACTATACTGGCGGAAGAGAAGCGTCATTGGACACACTCGCAGACCAAGCCGGCGAACACCCTGCAGCAACCTGGTTAAGACTGATGGATGAATCTGACGGTAAAGGATTATTCATGTTGCGATTCGTCAACCAGAACCTGGAAGTGCTGCCAGATTTCATGCGTTCAGATTGGGTCGTGCCTGGGGTTGGCGATGCAGGCGCTCATGTGAGCGTCATCATGGACGCAGGCTGGACCAGCTTCCTTTTATCCTACTGGCACCGAGATCGAGGCGAATTTTCTTTAGAACAGGCTGTTCACTACCTGACCGCCAAACAGGCCCGAGTTATCGGCTTACACGATAGAGGGTCCCTAGAAGTCGGTAAACGTGCAGACATCAATATAATCGACATCGATCGGCTAGCCGAAAAACAGCCCACACGCGTCCACGATTTTCCAGGCGGCGCGCCTCGATTCATCCAGCGGGCGACCGGCTATTTGGCGACTTTAGTGAATGGGCAAGTCATCCTGGAAAACGACGAATTAACTGGTTCCGCAGGCGGTATAGTTCTTCGAAACAGAAAGTAATAAAACCGACCGCTGAACCCTATTTCTCAACACCAGTTTATTTAAGTTCTTAATTAAGGGCTGTCGAGCTTCTCAACCGAGTTGTTCAATTTCTTTTTGTTGTAAATCAGATAAATGATCTCAGGGATACCTAATAGGTTAAATAACAAAAACACAACAAACCAGGCCTTCTGGTCTTGTTTTGCCGCTAGCCAACAAGCCTTATAGGTCCAAAAGGCCTCCCACAAGAGCAATACCACAATTAATAAAACAAACACATCGTTTACCTGAGACATCGAAAGATCCTCAAATCTTATCAGCCTTGTATCTTAACAAATAGACCAAAACAGAGGTGTCATATTTTGCCTTAGATCACATAAACCTTACACATTTAGTATCTAAGAAGACTGTTTATACAGTAAATTTTCTTCGGCTTTGGTTGAAAAACCCTCAGGATAAATTGCTTCCTCGAATCGCTTGGCGAAATCTCGACCATACATTGCTTTATTGATCCCCCAAACAGATCTAGCGGTATGATTTCGCATGATGCCGCTTGTTAAGGTATTTAACGTAGCCCTGAAGTCGCTTTCTTCCACAACACCTAACTCCCATTGACGATACGCATCTCCCGCCGAATGAATTAGCATGGCCACGTAATACGATATTTGAGTTTTCTCAACGTCGCTCAGCTCCGATGAATCCCAATCCTTAGCCAGTAAAATTGCAAACTTTTCACTTTCTGCGACCCGAAGAAAACGGTCGATCATTCGTGTCGTCTGAGCAGTCGACGCGCCTGATCTCGCTAACACATTTGCATACCTCAATTGCAAGGTTAAAAAAACCAAAGTCACCAATACCGCGATCGCGCCAATTAACTCCGCTATTGCCCCTAAAGCATCCCAGTTCATTTCGACCTCCTATTTTTCTTCCATTAAGTTATAACATCAATCAGAACAGACACTAGTGAACGATGCTAAGAAAAATAAATAGGATGATGAGCTAAGCCCAGATCACATTGGGTTTATCAAAAATCAACCGGGTGGTGCATACCAAATCGGAGAACTCCAAGCGCGTTCTTGAATCGTTGCAGGCACTCGAGCGCTAGGAGCGTCCCCCGCACGTATCGCATCCCATGTCGACCAGCGGCAAGTAGGATTCTGCAACGCGCGCATATAATAAAATGAACGCACTTTAGGATCGAAGGCCGGATCAACCCAGACAGTTTTTAGCTCAACATCCCCTTTATCAAGAGAAATACTGCAGTCACTAATATCGACCGTCGCTTCATTTGACGGGCATCTGTGGGTTTTCTCATCAGGAGTTAAACCATCCGAACATGCCACATCAAATACTCGCTCGTGCGTTCCTTCCTCGTCTATCCAGCCTTTTACAATCTGCACACGCTGTAACCAGGAATCTCTGGGATCGCGAAGTGCCCAGACCAGGAAACGAGGCGCTTGGTCAGAGCGACCTAAAAGCTCGCCACCCATGGGTACCCCGCCAGCGTAACCTTGAGCGATTGCATCAGCGAGCGTATTGATCTCCGATGGAAAATCGTACCCAGCGAAGAAACGGACTTGAATCCTTGGTCCGGATGTCGCAAAAGTCTCCTTTCGACGAAGTGCCTCGTAAATCGACGCGCGCGTGTTTTCTTCAGCCCAGACTCCGGCCAACCCAGAAGCTCCCCATTCTATCGTTTCTACGTTAAGAGCTGACGACACAGTTTTCTTAACGCTCCCCCTTGCCTCTGCAGAGCCGTCAAACACCCCTGCCTTGCCAAAGTACTGATCTTCTTCGACTGGACTAGATGCATCGTGACCATCACTGGACCCTATGAAGCCAAAATCATAAGGATTTACACCAAGCGAATGCTCTATCTCGAGCCCTGTACGAAGTGCGTCCCGTGCATAAGCACCTGTCGTGCCGCCTGGAACTCTAGATGTCGTACCATCCTCATTTGTGATTGTCCGGCTCAGCTTCCAGATCTCAAAGCCGGCCCACTCGTCGTTTGGTGACAGCAACGGATGGGTTTCAGATGTGCCCTTGACTTGTGTGATCTCAACTAGCGGTTCGTTGCGTGCACGCTGATCAGCATAAGCAGAATCTATTGGTGCCCCGGCCCAATCTGTTTTCTCAAACATCCGGCCTATACTCCAGTTAAGGTTATGCGGTATCGCAAGCGCCTCAATGCCCTCTTCCCGAATCGTGTCGAGCCAATCCCACAGCTCCTCAGGATTAAGGGACTGATCCCCTCCATAGGGCGCATTCGGCACGCGATTTCCCGAAAAAATAATATTTCGATGCAAATTTGCACCATCAGGCGTTGAGGTGTATTCGTAGGCTATAAAAGTCGTAAACTCACCGGGTTTATTATGTCGTTCTGCTGCCTCGATGTTAGCCTGCCAAGCGGAGCGGATCACAGAAGTGGCATCTAAGTCAGGCACAGGAATTCCTTGAGTAATGACGGCCCCTAAAGTTGTAAACGCCTCGGCCGCATCGCTTGGATCGCCGCTCTGAATCAGATCGGAAAGCGGATGCTCTGCAAGCGGATGACCAGGGTTAGCAAGCGCAGGAACCGCTCCTAAGTACTCAGCATGGTCGCTCACCCCATAAAAATCCAATGGCCCTCCACGCAATCTGACGGAATACCCCAGCGGATGATTAATGGACTCACCCTTAGCATAACGGTATGCATCGTCTGCCGTGGCTCGCACGCCAAAGTTAAATGCGTCAAAGGAGTTTGCGGTGTGAATATGTAAATCCCCAAAATAGGCATTTCGTGTAGTCGCACCGGCCTGCCCTTCCAACCCTATTTCATAAAGCTCGGCTTCGCTCGTAACACCAGTAGTGACTTCAGATTCTTGTTGGCTGCAACCCGAGATCACTATAAACCAAATTAGTCCCCACAAAACTCCTGTACTCGTATTTTCGAATATTCGCATCTTGAGCTCCTCCTCATTCAAATTAATTTACTTAACCGATAAGCGACTGGCTTTAGCTGAGCGCCGAAACGGGTGGGAGTCGATCTGCCCAAGGGCACGCTTTTTCCAATTGTCCTGCAAGACGAAAAAGGGTCGCTTCATCTCCAAACCGACCGACAAAGTGCATACCAATCGGCAAGCCTTCATCATTCCAAATAAGCGGCACCGACATTCCGGGAAGACCTGAGAGATTGCACAAGAATACAAAAGGCACCAAATCGTACATTCGAACCAAGTATTCATCGTAATCCTTTGACGCGTCCAGCCAGCCAAGCGGCACGGGGGGTCTCGTAATTGTCGGCGTTAACCAGACATCATAGTCGCTCATAAACTGTTCGATCTGATATTGAAACTGTCTAGCGTTCGACATGTGTGCAATGAATTCCGTCGCGGCCTTGTTCTGACCCGCCTGATACCACTCCCAGGTCATTGGTTCGAACTGATCCTCGGTCGGAACCTTACCGGTCTCCTTGGCGATCCTATCTATAAACCGGGTTACCTCAGATCCGGTGGCCCCTTCCAATATCTTAGTATCTACTTTCAGATCAGCCTCAACCACTTCGTGACCAAGGGTTTCGCACAATTTCGCGATTTCGTGGACTCCATCAACGCAATCCTGATGTACCTTTCCTTCAAGTGGCGAACGCACCGAAAAACCGATCCTAAGTTTTCCTGGGTCGGCACCAACCTCCTGAAGAAAGGGTCGTTCCGGTGTTGGTACGAGATGCAATGCACCCTGAGCTCGCCCCTCAGTAGCATCTAACAACGCAGCACTGTCGCGAACCGTACGCGATACACAGTGCTCCTGCATGACACCCTCCGTCATACCTGGCTGGTCAAAACTTGGTCCGTAAGGATTTCTACCTCGAGTGGGTTTCAAGCCAAATACACCACAAAAAGACGCCGGAATACGAATCGAACCACCGCCATCATTCGCATGAGCAAAAGGCACCATGCCTGACGCGACCGCTGCAGCCGATCCCCCACTAGAGCCACCGGTGGAATAGTCTGTGTTCCAAGGATTTTTACAAGCCCCAAATAAGACAGGCTCGGTAGTCAGCGTTAACCCAAATTCCGGCGTGTTGGTCTTCCCAGTAATAACCAGCCCGGCCTGCTTATATCGTTTGACCAGCTCACTGTCCTGAGTCGCCACGTAATCCTTCATGAACAGGGACCCTTCTGTGTGCCTCACCCCGGCGTAGGTCGCATCTAGATCTTTCAACAAAAATGGAACCCCCGAGAATGGTCCACTAGGAAGTTCGCGCTTGGCCAGTTCCAAAGCGATTTCGTACATTGGCGTTACCACAGCATTGAGCGTGGGGTTTACTTGTTCAATTCGAGCAATCGCGGCTTCCACCAACTCTATTGGCTTCACATCTTTACTGGACACGAGCTCTGCCTGAGCGATCGCATCTAAATGACCCAATTCTTCCGATGTTCCCAATCAACACCTCGCGTTTCTAAAATGCTTCAAGAAAATCGACAAAATTTCCTATACCAAAAAGAGTAGCAAGCGTCCAAGCCTGGCGCTATCAATGATCACTCAACACACAATCCCTCGGGTTGCTCCCCGCTCGGCCAAGTCATGCCAACCTAACCTCCTCTCCTAACGAGATAGCTCGCTCTACCACCGATGAAGATTCCTTTTCGAATGTTTTGGAAGCCATGAAAATAAACAGTAAAGCAAAAGGCAAAACCACCAACGAAAACATTAAAGCGATCGCTAAAGACTCACCAGAGCTGCTGCCACTGGCTTGAAATAGATCACTCACCAAACCCACTGTATAGGGACCTAAGGCAAAACCCGTGAAGGTAATCGAAATCAAATAAAAGGCCGTCGCGGTAGCTCGCATTCTCGGCACCAGCAGTTCACTAATAATCGACAACACCACTCCAAACCAAAGAGACGAGGATAGAATATAAAAGGCAAAGCCTGCGACAGCAAAATCGTACGAAGCAGTCATTAACAGCGACACCAAAGACAATCCAGTCAAAATGATCGAACCCATCATCACCCAAAATCCCGATTGCTCACTGAAGCCACGAAGTCGGTCGGCAATCACACCGCCTAGTACAGTACCGATCAAACCGCCAACAACCGAACCAAGACCAATCGCGAGACCAGCCTGTGAGGCGCTCACGTCGTAAACACGTTGAAAGAGAGGGGCAACCCAAGTCAACACACCAGCGTTAACAAAAAAGAACAAAGCCGCCCCAACAAACATCAGAACCAACGTCCTGCACTTAAACATCATGTTGAACATGGCGGTATCTCGAAAAGAGATAGCCTGGGCCCAGGACGATACGCAATAAACTCCAAACAACAAAGCGATCCACTGTGCAGCACCATCGGTCAACTCAGACAATACAAATACGACGAAACCTAAGCCAAGCAGAACAAGCAAGTTGATCCCCACTCCTCGGATTCCGCTCAACCGCCACAAAACGACGAGACTAAACCCAGGGAAAACCGTTTTCATTACTTCCCAGGTATCTCGAAAAGGATGAGGATAGAGAGGAATTTCTAAACCATCACTTTGGCCGCGCTTAGGCTCCTGTAAAGCGCTCAAAATCCACGAAAGGATCAAACCAAATAGCGCTAATAGCAGGATGGACGCCTGCCATCCCTTCAGTCCAAGTGGTGCTAATTGGCTATCTGGAAAAGCCGAATTCCAAGCATCGAGCGTATAGCCTCCCGCAAACAGTCCAAGACCTGTCCCTACGTTGGCGCCACTCGCCATGATCGACATCGCGCTCGCCCTCCAGCGTGCGGGAAAGATGTCTGCGACCATGGAGATAGCTGCGGGTCCTGCACTGGATTCACCGATACCCACACCGATGCGACAAAGCGCCAACGCCAAAAAACTCTTAGCCGAACCGGTCACAGCAATCATAACCCCACATGCACCAATGCCAATGGCAGTCAATTTTTTTCGATTCCAAACATCTGCCAGCCGACCAAGCGGGATACTAAATAAAGCGTAGAAAACGGATATTGATGTACCAAAAATAAATCCGACTTCGGCGTCGGTAATTTCAAAGTCCATCTTGATGCTTTCCATCAGGATAGACATCAACGACCTGTCGGCATTGATAAAAACCGATACGGCCATCAGAGCAAGCAACGTATTCCAAGCACTAGCTGAATTATTTGCCCAGATACCTCCTCTGCCTATCGCCTCGCTCATCGATTACAAGTCAGTCTGGCTGATACCAAATCGGCGAACTCCAGGCTCGCTCTTGGTGAGTTGCCGCCAAATCAGGATTGGGAGGTATACCCAGCCTGATCGCATCCCAGGTTGACCAACGACAACTTGGATTTTCAAGCACGCGGACATAATAATAAGCTTGTTCAGCCGGATTAAAGTCAGGATCCACCCAGCTCTCTCTCAAACTAACAGCCCCTTTATCACTAGTGACACTGCAATCTGCAAGATTAACTTTAGCCCTATTATCTGGACATCGATGGGTCACCGGGTCAGGTATAAGATCATCTGAACAAGCCGCGTCATACACACGCTCCAATGCCTCTCCCTCTTCTACCCAACCTTTAATGATCTGAACTCGCTGTAGCCAACCAGCGTGAGGATCGCGTGATGCCCAAACAAAGAACCGGGGCGCCTCTTTCAATCGCGAATCCAGCACACCGCCCATAGGTACACCTCTGGAATAGGCCGTAGCGACCGGATCTACTTCATCCTTGATCTGATCAGGTAAACGGCCACCAAAGAAACGGACCTGTATTCTTGGACCGGAAGTCGCGAAGGTCTCTCGGCGCCTCATGGATGAATAAATAGAATCTCGAGAATTCTCCTCTGCCCAGACTCCTGCCAGACCGCCAGTACCATGAGTAGCTTGTCGCGGGGTCCAGAAGCCTTCCCACGATGAACCTGAATCACCATAACCTGGATACGCAGAGCCCCTGGAAACTGCATCACTAGGTCCACCACTGAAGTAATTGTCTTCCTCAAAGGGGCCCGCCGAGAGATGGGTATCGCTC
>CAZYHH010000073.1:0-12071 GCA_964647295.1 uncultured Pseudomonadales bacterium | reverse complement strand
TTGCTACGGAAGCGTTCATCAAACCGAGCACGCCAATCAAGGCTCCAATTAAATTTATGTATTTCAATTTATTCCCCTGTTCATTTTCTTAATCCGATGACTAGGCTTCCCGATAGTTACCCGGTCTTTTATCAAAAAAGGCTTCGACCGCCTCGTGATGATCGGCCTCTGCATGGCAGACTGCCTGAAATGCTGCTGACTTGTCCAGCAACTCATCTAGTGATGCTTTCTCGCTGGCGCGCATCAATTGCTTAGTCAAACGGACCGCATGAGGTGGATTTTGAGCGATACTCATCGCCAGTTCCTTAGCACGATCCACTAATTGCTCAGGTTCGACAATCTCAGAAATCAAACCCATCGTTAGAGCCTCATCCGCACGAACCGGCTCGCCAGTAAAGGCCATCTTACACGCATTAGAATAGCCGATCGCTCGAGGCAAAAACCAAGCACCACCATCGCCCGGAATAATGCCCAGCTTCACGAAGCTTTCGGCAAACATGGTTTTCTCGCTACCTATCCGAATATCACACATCGTCGCGAGATCACAACCCGCGCCAACCGCAGGGCCATTGACCGCCGCGATAACCGGTACATTTAAAGAATAAATAGCCCGTGGAATGCGCTGAATTCCCTTACGATACGCGTCTGCCTGGTCAAAGGGATCTCCACTAAACAGGCCTTTACGCTCTCTCATATCTTTGACATTCCCGCCAGCGCAAAAAGCAGTTCCTTCACCAGTCAACACAACTGCTCTTATCGATTTATCGTCATTGATTTCAACGCAGAGGCTCTCAAATTCACCAAACTGTTCGTCACTAGTCAACGCATTACGTGTATCAGGACTGGACATGGTCACTGTCAGCACGTGTTCATTCATCTCTTTTACTAAAAAACTCATCTTGTATTCCCACCTTAATTAATTTTTTGATTCAAAGATCGACCGATTAACGACAATCTTAACTCGATGAACCCCGCGTAAAATGCTCGCGGTTGTATCTTAGCATTTGCCCACTGCCTACGCCCGTTGTTAGGCCTTCAGACAGCGCTACCTCGCCATTTACGACCACCATCTTAATGCCGATGGGTGACTGTTTTGGATCATCATAGGTCGCCTGGTCCAGAACAAGATCGGGATCGAACAACACAAGATCAGCGAAATATCCTTCCTTGATCTGCCCTCTTTCGAGCATCCCAAAAGTAAGGGCAGGTAATGAGGTCATTCGCCTCACGGCTTCCGATAAACTCAGTATTTTTCTTTCTCGAACATAGTGACCAAGCACTCTCGGAAACGTTCCAAAAAGTCTAGGGTGAGGGCGTCCTTTCAAATCTGGTATGCCATCACTACCGATCATCATGTCAGGCTGACTAATATTGGTCTCTACATCGTCTTCTGAAATAACGAAATGGATACAGATTGTTTTTTCGCCACCGGGTGACAAAAGAACGGAACGAACCATCTGCTGCATACTTTTGCCTTCTTCTTGCGCAATGTCCTGCAGCATCCGTCCCTCATAGGGTCTATTTGCAGGACAACTCGCAATCCGGATCGATCTAGCTAACTCTTCGTCCGGATTATCTAGATTAAAGTATTCAATCATCCGACCACTACCCGCCGTGTAAGGGTATACGTCCAAGGTCACTTGCTGACCCGCTATCAAAGCCTCTTCAATTTTTGACAAAGATTCGGTCACTTTACCCCAATTAGCCCTGCCCGCTGCCTTGTGATGAGAAATGTGAAGATGAGCACCACTTTGTTTGCCAATGAGCAAAGCTTCGTCCACAGCTTCAAGAAGTTTGTCTCCTTCATTACGCATATGCGTTGTATACAATGCGTCACATTGCCCTGCCACCTTAGCTAGTTGCACGACCTCTTGAGTCGAACTGTATCTTCCGGGTCGATAGATCAGTCCACTTGAAAAACCACAACATCCTTGTTCCAAGGCCAGACTGACGTGTGCTTCCATGGCGTTAATTTCCCGATCAGTCGGTTCTCGATTCTCATCACCTAGAACTAGTGAACGCACTGTGTTATGCCCCACTAACATCATATTATTGATCGACGGTTTACCGGTCAGAACAGCAGAAAAGTAACCCTCCAGGTCAACAAAATCGCCACTAAGCCCAGCGAGAATGCCTCCGCTTGCCGCCGTTTGATCTACCGTAGGATTGGTTGGTATGGCGCTAAACCCACAATTACCGCTAACCACAGTGGTAACCCCCTGTTGCAGCTTAAACTCCATTCCTGGATGCCTAATAAAAGCCCCATCATCATGCGCATGGGTATCGATAAAACCCGGTGCTAATGTACAACCCTGACCGTCAATCTCGACCTCTAAATCCGGCACGTCTCCGATTCGGGTGATCCTGCCATTTTCCACCCCTACATCGATCGCCAGTGGCTCCCCACCCAGACCATCTAGTACCTCTACATTACGAAACGCTATACTTGTCATCTTATCGACCCGAATCACAACTAAGGGCTAATCATAAAGCGTCAACCAGATTAATGGCTATTATTTGAACAAGATCAATTATCCTGAAATTGGGGAGCTGTCCACCGTGATTCTCTGTGGTGGAAGGGGCTCTCGCCTAAACCATCAAAACAAACCACTCGTCTCTTGGAAGGGAAAGCCACTCATTGAGTACGTCGCCAATTCATTACCGGAAAGCACTGAGCAATTCATCAGCGCTAATCGCGATCTTGAGAACTACTCGCGGTATGGAACCGTTTTGACAGATTCCATAACTGGACTTGAAAGTGTCAGCCCACTAGTTGGCGTCCTCGCGGCTCTCCATCAAATGGTAAATAAATGGCTACTTTGTACGCCCGGCGACACACCAATGCTCCAAAAAGGCTGGGAACAACCATTGCTTGATGCTGCATCAAGCGCCTCGATCGTCTGCGCTAAAGACGCGCAGCACCTACAACCGCTGCACTTGTTAATTCACATCAGTGAAAAAAACCACCTACAGTCCTATCTTTCAAAAGGCAATAAAAGTGCGGCCAATTTCTTGAGCCAACGCAAAGCACAGACTGTAAAATTTACGAACACTGAAATCTTCAAGAATTTCAATTCTGCTGCAGACTTTGCCTAACCACCAGTAACAGAAGATGGATTAGGAAAACTGTCCTGATCCTCGACGCCGTCTCTGGGATTAATGCAGGCAAAATCTTTTTCTACCAATAATTCCAACGCACCCACCAGCAATGGTCTAGCACCATATAGGCCTACCTCTTCAGAGCTAACCCACCGATCGGCTACAGTTTTTTCAACGATCACTTCAATAAGCGTGTTCAGCGCTCCGCCACTTTTAATGACATTTGTTTGTAGATCGGAAGTTCTCATTATATATTGCAGTTGACTGCCATCGGGAAAGGTCGTCGTCTCTATAACTGATTGACCACGACCGATCTGATCCACTTCACTTTGAGATAACCTCAATCGAAAGGTATTGCCTCGAATCCTTAACTTCATTGACGCTCATTTCGCTTATGTCTGTGACTGAATGTAGTTTTGTTCGCCTATTTTTTCAATCAATCCTAGCTGTTTCTCAAGCCAATCCACATGGTCTTCTTCAGAGTCCAAAATAGCGCGCAGTACCTGGCGAGTGCCGTAGTCCCCAGATTCTTCAGCAAAAGCAATAGCAGACCTCAGATCCGGAATCGCCAGATTCTCTAGCTTGAGGTCACACTCGAGCATCTCTTGGGTGTTTTCTCCGATCATCAGACTCCCCATATCTTGCAGATTTGGCAGCCCATCTAAGAAAAGAATTCGCTCTATCAGCGCATCAGCGTGCTTCATCTCGTCGACGGATTCTTCTCTTTCGTATTCGGCAAGTTTCGTTAAGCCCCAGTCGTCGAATATTTTTGCATGTAGGAAATATTGATTAATCGCCGTTAATTCATTTTTCAAAATGACATTTAGGTGCCTAATGATTTCAGGTGATTGAGGTTTCATCGATTTCGCTCATTAATTGATAGTCAAGCTATTATAGGGGGCAATCTCGCTGCTTTCAAGATAAAAATAGTTTAAGTTATTGATTTATAACGATAATAATTATTATTTACCAAACTTAATACCATGAAAAAATCATTTGATATTGAGAACCATTTACATTTAGAATTGTATTAATCGAACGTTTAGTAGTTAGATATAAATATGTATGTGTGTCTTTGTAATGCGGTGACCGATAGAGATATTGCGCAAGCAGTTTCTGCTGGAGCGCATGATCTTGAGCGCGTACAGAATGTGACAGGAGCATCGACAGGGTGCGGGTCGTGCAAAAACATTACGAAAACATTGATTGATCAATGCCTCACCACGAAGCTAGTACACGCCGCGTAGCCACTACCGAACAAATCTAAAACTGCCCCTTCTCGATTAGCTGCCTAGCAATAATAATCCTCTGTAATTCGTTCGTGCCTTCGCCTACCACGAGCAAAGGCGCATCCCGATAAAAACGCTCAACCTCATTGTCCGGCGAATACCCATAAGCCCCATGAATGCGAAGCGCTTCACTAGCATTTTCCATCGCCGCCTCAGTGGAACTAAGTTTAGCCATTCCCGCTTCAAGGTCACATCGCTCGCCACTGTCATAAGCCCGGGCCGCTTGTGCGGTTAACAATCTAGAGGCTTCAACGCGGGTGGCCATATCGGCTAACTTGATCTGGATAGCTTGATGTTGATTGATCGGCTGCCCAAAGGTCTGCCGTTCCTGTGAATACGCTAGGCTTGCGTCTAACGCGGCGCTTGCAACTCCCACACCTCTAGCAGCTACATTGATTCGACCCAAAGCCAATCCGGATAATATCTGTTGAAGCCCTCTGCCTTCTTCTAAGCCGACCAGGTTTTCCTGGGGTACACGAACGTCATCAAACTGGACTTCCCCTGTGTCAATCCCTCGATATCCTAACTTGCTCAACTTGGTCGCTTTATACCCCATGGACTTCTCGACAATCAAAAGACTCATACCCTTGTGCCTTGGATTTGCATTCAAATCAGTTTTTACAAGGACCGCGAGGACATTGCCCTCCACTGAATTCGTAATCCACTGCTTTGTCCCATTCAACAGATATTCTTCGTCTTGCTTATCGGCCCTCATCCGAATAGCTTGCAGATCAGTACCACAATCAGGTTCGGTTAACGCAATGCCCCCTCGAAGTTCTCCACTCGCCATTAGTGGTAAGAAATTTTCCTTCATCGCATTAGTACCAAATTTCTCAATGGCCGTGCACATAATCAGGTGTGAATTAAATATACCTGAGACGGACATCCACACCTTAGAGACATGTTCGACAATCAGTGCGTAAATTTCAGCCGAAAGACCCAAGCCACCGTATTCCTCTGAAATGGTGGCCCCAAACAACCCGAGCTCTTTCATCTTCGCGACTATGTCATGAGGGTACTTATCTTCAAGTTCGTACTCTTTAACGACTGGACGAACTTCCTTTTCAAGAAATTTGTCGATCGTGGATAGAATAATATGCTGCTCTGTCGACATTACTAATAGTCCATCTGGTCATCAATTGCATGACCCTTAAAAGGAATCAACATGGACCGATCAAAGGAGATCACAGCGGTCCCATCTTGTTTAGTGCCAATCGTCTCGACACTGACAATGCCCTGATTAGGCCGAGAATTCGATTCTCGCTTACTGAGAACTCTAGATTCTGCATACAAAGTATCTCCAATAAAAACCGGCCCAGACAAGCGAACTTTGTCCCATCCTAGATTCGCGATGGTTTTTTGGGAGATATCCGACACAGACATTCCTGTCACCAAAGATATTGTCAAGCAAGAATTCACCAACACTTTTCCAAATTCAGTCTTGGCCCCATATTCTTTATCAAAGTGCAGAGGATGCTGATTCATCGTTAATAGTGTGAACCAGGTATTATCCGTTTCGGTGATGGTGCGCCCTGGACGATGTTCATAGATGTCATCGATTTCAAAATCTTCAAAATACCGTCCATAAGACTCTCGGTATCTTTTATCTCCTACCTTCTTTGCATCTGCAACCAAGCTATTCTCCTTGTAACTTCGTATTAATTATCTATCGACCGACGTAGATGGCTTCTCTTTTCTCAAGAAATGCTCTTACCCCTTCTTGTGAATCTTCCGTCTGCCTTAGTTCATTGATCTGATCTTTCGCCCATTTGCCCGTGTCTCGCCAATCCGGGTCGATCGTTCTTCTAAGCCCCTCTTTTAGGCGCTGAACAGCCAAAGGTGGATTACTCGCGATTTTTTCAGCAATTTCTTTCGCTGAAAACATCAACTGATCGTGCTCCACAACACGACTGATCAATCCAATTCGATGGGCAGTTTCAGCGTTAATCACCTCTCCAGTGAACAATAGCTCTGCAGCTTTCTCACGCCCAACGAGCTGAGCAAGTCGTCCCAATCCCGGCGCATCACAACATAGCCCCCTGACAACAAAGAGCTCGCCAAATTTGGCTTGGTCCGAGGCAATTCGAATGTCCGCCATTAGCGCAAGTTCCATTCCCCAACCCACCGCGGGACCATTAACTGCGGCTATTATGGGAATATTAGTGTAAAGAAGGGCGTCAGCCGCGGGTGTAAGGCCTCCAATTTTTTTTGCTCGTTCAATGTGCGCTTTAGGCGGCGGCTCTTTACTACCGAGTATTTGTTTTACATCATCCCCTGCACAAAATGCTCGCCCGGTACCACTCATCACGATAACACGAGCATTAGATTCTCTGACCGAATCCTCTATCAAATCATAGGACTCGTAAGTCAACGAGTTCATGGCTTCGGGCCTATTCAGGGTGAGGTATCCGATATGGTCTCGTTCTTCGTAAAGTACTACTGGTTCGTGCATAGTTATTCCCCTTTTTAGTCACTAGTTTATTGTGTTTAGCTGCAACAACAAGTCTTCTTGCTCTAGGCATAGGGTCTTGCTAAGTTTTGAGCATCTGAAGAGGAAAACAATTGATGACGATCTCTCAAGAACCAATCGACTATATCGAACGAACACGAGCCCTATACAGTTCGCTAAATTACCCTGCCTATGAGTGGGTCAACGAGCAATCAGCACCATTCACCAAGCCCACAAAGCCTCTTAGCGACTCTAAAGTGGGGCTAATCTGCTCTGGAGGGATCTATCTGAAAGGTCAGATCGCTTTCCACTTCAAAGATGATACTAGTTACAGAGTCATCGACTCGAAAAGCCGCAATGAAAATCTTAGAGCAACCCATTTCGCCTATGACCTTAAAGATGCGAGAGAAGACATTAATGTCGTGTTTCCCCTCGATACTCTGCGAAAATTTGCGAGCGAAGGACTCGTTGGCGGGATTGCTAATAACGTTTATAGCTTTATGGGAGGGATTTATTCCAGCCGAAAAGTTCGAGAAACACTCGCACCAAATATCGCAAAACAAATGCAGAAGGATGAAGTCGATCTTGTCATTCTCGTCCCTGCCTGACCCGTTTGCCATCAATCCGTCGGATTAATCGCAAAAGAAATCGAAATGTTGGGAATACCTACAATCTGCCTATCGAGCGCTCTATCCATTACGCGATCCGTTCATCCTCCAAGGGCCGTATTCATAGACTATCCTCTTGGACACACCGCCGGTAAGCCGCACGACCTTTCGGATCAAGAAAACATTCTAAAAAACGCGTTATTGGCTATAGAAAAAATCAAATCTCCCGGAGAAATTATCAATCTTGAGTTAAGTTGGAAAGAAACCGACGAGTGGAAAAACAGCGTTATGCGGCCTTCTAATAATTCTCAGAAAAACGCCTCTGATGATCGAGTCGCAAGATTCGATACTCCACAATACCAAACAACAGAAGATTCGAAAGTTGCCGACTCAAATTGTCCAACCTGCGTATTTTTTGAAGAGTCAAAAAAAGGAGCCTAACGATGAAAATTGGTATTGCGATGATGAGTCACGAAACCAATACATTCTCCCCGGTGATCACCGACCTAAAACGCTTTTCAGGCAGTAACGATAGCCCACCTTCTGGTGAGACTGCGCTAGAAATCTACAAAGGAACGGCCTCATGCTTGGGTGGTTTCATAGAGATCGCAGAACAAAACGCAGCTGAAATCGTGATGGGGATCGCCGCCGGAGCGCCTCCCAGCGGCCCCGTCGAACAAGACGCCTATGAATTTATCTGCTCAGAAATCTTGAAATTAGCCTCGAAAGTAGATGGCTTGATGCTCGATCTCCATGGCGCAATGGTTACTCAAGAGCTTGCTGATGGAGAGGGAGAATTGCTGGCTCGTATACGAGACGAGATCCCAGACCTACCAATCGCAATATCATTAGACATGCATGCAAACATCACCGAAAAAATGGTGCTTAATTGCGATGTGTTAACCGGTTACCACACCTATCCTCATATTGACATGGACAAAACTGCGACTCGCGCAGCCGATATCTTTTTTTCCATGTTAAGGCAGGAAGTAACACCGACCATGAGCTGGTCAAACGTACCGATGCTTCCTCACGTGATGCGTCAGGGCACTGATGATGAACCAAACAAATCATTACAACTAAGAGCCCAGAAACTCGAAGAATCAGAGTGCCTGGCGGTGAGCGTTTTTACCGGCTTTCCTCATGCTGACATCAAAGATGCAGGACTAAGCGCTGTAACCATCACTGATGCAAGTCCACGTAAAGCCGAAGAGACAACCAGCCAGCTGCTAGATCAAGCATGGGCAGAAAGAGAAAATTTCGTCTACCACATCGAATCACTTGATCGATCAATGGAACGAGCAAAGGAATCCGTCTCAAGCCCGAAAACAGGACCTGTGGTACTGCTTGATCACTACGATAATACTGCATCGGGCGGGACAATGGATACGACTGAAGTATTACGATCAATTCTCAAACACAAACTCGAAGACGTGGCTGTTTTCGGATTTTACGATCCTGATGTTGTTGATGAAATGCAAAAAGCAGGAGTCGGAAATCAGATCACCGTATCATTGGGAGCAAAATTTTTTATGGAAGCTCTCGAAAAACAGAGTCGTCCTATCGAGGTTACTGGGGAAGTCAAAGCTATCTTTAACGGGAAGTTTAAGGCCAAGGTTGCGATGGCCAGAGGTTTGACAGTAAACATGGGTACAACCGCTATTTTATCTGTCGGCACCATTGACATCATTATCGTGTCGCGCCACGTAGAACCTACGGATCCAGAGTGCTTTCGAAGTCTAGGGATCGAGCCAACCGAAAAAAGGTATCTAATGCTTAAGAGCCGTATCCACTATAGAGTAGGATTTAGAGATATTGCCAAAGATATAATCGAATGTGCAGGTGTCGGCGTATGCACTTCAGACTACAATCAGATCAATTTCAATACAGTGCGTCGACCTATTTTCCCGCTAGACCAGCCTATAGAAGGCTCAAACGAAGACTGGAGAACCTGGTCTAAGAATTAGCCACCAAAATCATCAAAACGAATGTTTTCTGGTTCTACACCTAAACTATCAAGCATGTCCAGGACGCCTGCAGCCATCAAAGGAGGCCCACACAAATAGTACTCACAATCTTCAGGGTTAGGGTGGTCTTTCAGATAATGCTCATGAACGATGTTATGAATAAACCCTGTATAACCTTCCCAATTATCTTCTGGCTGAGGTTCCGATAGACCTATGTGGAAATCGAAGTTTTCATGTTCTGCAGCGAGTTTAACGAACTCATCTTCATAAAACATTTCACCAAGAGAGCGAGCACCATACCAAAACACCATTTTAGTCTTAGATTTCTTGCGAACCAGTTCATCAAAAATATGCGAACGAAGCGGCGCCATGCCCGCACCTCCACCAATCCATACTTTTTCAGCCGGTGTGTCCTGAACAAAAAAATCCCCATACGGACCAAATGCGGTTACCTTATCTCCCGGCTTAAGCTTTCCTATGTAGGAAGTCATCGCACCGGGAGGAAATTCAGTTCTTGGAGGAGGCGGAGAGATCCTGATATTGAACTTCAATATTCCCGTTTCGAGAGGAAAATTAGCCATGGAGTAGGCTCGAATGGTTGGCTCGGAAACTTTTGACTTAAATCGCCAAAAATCCAAACTATCCCAGTCACCTCGATACTCCGGTTGTACATCGATTTCTGACCAGTCCATTTCGTATGGAGGTATTTCTAGCTGCACATACCCTCCTGCCCTAAACGCGACATCCTCACCCTCCGGCAATTTCAAGTTAAGTTCCTTGATAAATGTTGCCACGTTCGGGTTTTCAATAACTTCGCATTCCCATCGCTTAACACCGATCGCATCCTCAGGAATTTCTATTTTTAGGTCTTGTTTGATCGGAACCTGGCAGGACAACCGCCAGTTATCTTTAACCTCGCCTCGATTAAAGTGTGACTCTTCAGTAGAAAGTATACTACCGCCGCCCTCGACTACTCTACACCTGCACTGTGAACAGGTTCCTTTGCCCCCACATGCACTGGCTAAAAAGATCCCCTTTGCCGCCAGGGTATTAAGGAGTTTTCCACCTGACGCCACCGATACCGTCTTCTCAGGATCATCATTGATGTAAACATTAACGTTGCCAGAGCTAACCAATCTTGCCCTTGCCGCTAATATAATCCCTACCAGGGCCAAAACAGTCGTGGTAAACATAACTACACCCAGAAGAATATTAAGACTCACGACTGCATCTCCTAAATATCAATTCCGCCGAAGGACATAAAACACAGGCTAATTAGACCTACCGATATAAAAGTGATCCCCAATCCGCGCAGCCCTTCTGGAACATCACTATATTTGAGTTTCTCTCGAACTCCAGCTAACGCAACAATCGCCAGCGCCCAGCCCACTCCAGCACCAAGCCCGTAGACCACGCTTTCGGCAAAAGTCTGGTCTTGCTCAATCATCAGCAAAGAAGCGCCCAAGATAGCGCAGTTCACCGTAATTAGGGGTAAAAACACACCGAGTGCGTTGTAGAGCACCGGCACATACTTATCTAAAATCATCTCCAAAATCTGGACCATCGCGGCGATCACTCCAATGTATGAGAGCAGCCCCAGAAAACTTAAATCCACTTCGGGAAGTCCTGCCCAGCTCAGTGCGCCTTCCCTTAATAAATAATTATAAATCAGGTTGTTGGCTGGCACTGTAATAGCCAAAACCACTATCACCGCAACACCCAAACCAATCGCAGTCGATATTTTTTTTGAGATCGCAATAAAGGTGCACATACCCAAGAAAAAGGTGAGCGCCATATTTTCAACGAAAACGGATTTAACAAAAATTGCTAAGTAGTGCTCCATTACATCGCCTCTTTATACTGGACGTTGTCGGATATCTCATATTCTATTTCTTCGACTTGGTCAGTTTTCCAAGATCGAATCGCCCAAATAAACAACCCTATGATAAAAAAAGCACTGGGAGATAGCAGCAGCATCCCATTCGGCTGGTAGTACCAACCAAATACACCAGGGTTTTCAGCGGTCGGGAAGATCTCCATACCAAAAAACGTTCCTGCACCTAAGGGTTCCCTAATAAATGCAACCCCAAGCAATATCACGCTATATCCGAGCGCATTACCAAAACCATCCAAGGCTGAGAGCCAAGGACCATTTTGCATCGCGAAAGCCTCTGCTCTGCCCATGACGATGCAGTTGGTGATAATCAAGCCCACAAAAACAGAGAGATCCTTCGAGATGTCATAGGCGACAGCTTGAAGAACTTGGTCGACCACAATTACTAAAGACGCGATAATCGTCATCTGGACGATAATTCGAATATTGGTTGGAATCCGATTTCTGATCAACGACACTGCCAAATTAGACATGGTCGTCACGAAAACTACCGCCATACACATCACTACCGTCGTCGACATACTCACCGTCACGGCCAAGGCCGAACAAATTCCGAGAACCTGCAGAGCAATTGGGTTATTGTTGAAAACCGGGTCTAACATTACTTCTTTTTGAGTTGTCATGATCTTCCCTTGATTATCTCTGAGCTAAGTCACTCGAACGGCGAAGTCGTTCTATCAAAACCCCAAAACCAAGCTCTCCAGTCCAAAAATTAACAAGGTTTTCGACTCCTCGGGTTGTAAAGGTGGCACCCGATAAGGCATC
>CAZYHH010000072.1:0-12180 GCA_964647295.1 uncultured Pseudomonadales bacterium | reverse complement strand
AGATTTTAAGGCTGGTATTTTCGATGTCGATCTTTTTGATAAAATCAAAACGATCGGTAAGCACTTTAATTGGGTATATTCGATCGAGGTTAGGAGAGATTGGCCTAACAGTCTGGTGTTGAAGGTGGAAAAAATTCTCCCGGTCGCGAAATGGAATAACGGTAAGTATTTGAGTTCGCAAGCTAAAGTCATTGACTCTGTATTGGATTATGATGAGTTGCCAGGATTTAAAGTAATTAGTAGTTCTCCAATTAAAAGTATGCAGGTATATCGAGATTTAGCTGGTAAGCTACAGCATAATAATTTAGATATAGTTGAGCTTACTGAAGATGCTCGCGGCGAATGGTCGGTAATCATGTCTAATGGCCTCGTTGTGAGGTTAGGGAGTGATGGTTTAAGTAGAAGTTTTCGAAGATCAATTTTGGCATATAGTGGGCTAGCACCGAAGGTTAGAGCTAACATTGAGTATATAGATGCAAGATACTCAGGAGGTGTCGCGCTGAAAGTTTTGTCGTCTAGTGAGATGCCAAATTATATCGGGTTCGTCGCAAATGATTAATCTTATAGGGTTTTAGTTTATGTCCGGAGACGCCGAAAAACGTCATATAGTCGGATTAGATATTGGAACAAACAAAGTAGCTGCAATTGTCGGTGAAATTTCCGCGACCGATGAGCTTGAGATCATTGGCATAGGTACTCATATATCTCAGGGATTAAAAAAAGGAGTTGTAGTAAATATTGAATCTACAGTATTTTCTATTCAAAAAGCTATAGAAGAAGCTGAGTTAATGGCGGGTTGTGAAATCAGTTCAGTTTACGCGGGTATTGCCGGTAGTCACATTAATAGCCTAAATTCTCATGGGATTGTTGCTATTCGGGACAGGGAGGTTTTTCATCAAGATATCGATAGGGTGATTGATGCAGCTCAGGCCATGGCTATTCCAGCCGATCAGAAGATACTGCATGTATTACCCCAAGAATATCTAGTTGATGATCAAGAAGGAATTAAAGAACCCCTAGGTATGTCGGGTGTTCGACTTGAGGCTAAGGTTCACATGGTTACTGGTGCAGTTAACGCTGCTCAAAATATCGAAAAGTGTGTTGAACGATGTGGTTTGATGGTAAATGAAATCATCTTGGAACAATTGGCATCAAGTTATTCGGTTTTGACAAGTGATGAACGAGATTTAGGTGTCTGTTTAATCGATATTGGGGGAGGTACAACTGATATCGCCATTTTTACGGGTGGAGCAATTAGACATACCGCGGTAATCCCTATAGCAGGTGACCAGGTTACTAACGATATTGCAATGGCATTGCGCACGCCCACTCAAAGTGCTGAAGAGATAAAAATCAAGTATGCTTGCGCTTTAACTCAATTGGCAAAACCTGAAGAGACGATTAAAATTCCTGGAGCGGGAGATAAGTCTTCAAGAGATCTTAGTAGACAGGCGCTGGCTGAGGTTGTAGAGCCAAGATATGAAGAGCTTTTTGCTTTGGTTCAAGCTGAATTGAGAAGAAGTGGCTATGAAGATTTAGTAGCTTCCGGTATTGTATTGACCGGAGGTGCATCAAAAATTGAAGGGGTGATCGAGCTTGCGGAAGAAGTGTTCCACATGCCGGTCAGTATTGGGATGCCAAAACATTTGGCAGGGTTGAAGGACATCGTGCGAAATCCGGTGTATGCCACGGGGGTGGGATTACTGCAGTACGGATACGAACTAGAGAAGGAGAATCCTAGTTACCGCCGTTCTAACCAGAATGGCTTGGTAAGAAGATTTTCTGATTGGTTTAAGAACAACTTCTAGCAGGAGAAGGCGATGTTTGAGTTAGTTGATAGTGCTCCACAGAGCGCCGTTATTAAGGTAATGGGCGTTGGTGGAGGCGGAGGCAATGCTGTTCAGTATATGCTTTCACGTAAAGTAAATGGTGTTGAATTTATTGCGGCTAATACCGATGCCCAAGCACTCAAGAATTTAGACGCTAAAACCACACTTCAAATCGGAAGCACTGTTACCAAGGGTCTTGGTGCAGGCACAAACCCAGAAGTTGGGAGGCAGGCGGCGGTTGAAGATCGGGATCGAATTTCTGAAGTTTTATCCGGATCTGACATGGTGTTTATTACTGCAGGGATGGGAGGTGGCACGGGAACCGGGGCCGCACCTGTAGTAGCCACGTTAGCAAAAGAAATGGGCATACTTACCGTTGCCATAGTTACTCGACCTTTTGGGTTTGAAAAACGGATGGCGGCAGCGGATGAAGGTATTCGTGAACTTAGTCAGAATGTCGATTCTTTGATTACTATTCCAAATGAAAAACTGTTAGATGTTTTGGGCGAACAAACTTCTATGTTGGATGCTTTTGCTGCTGCAAATGATGTTTTGTTGGGAGCTGTTCAGGGGATAGCCGATCTTATCATTCGCCCAGGGCTCATAAATGTTGACTTTGCCGATGTTCGAACAGTCATGTCAGAAATGGGTATGGCTATGATGGGTACTGGTTATGCTGAAGGTGAAGATCGAGCCTATAGGGCAGCTGAAGCGGCTATAAAATCGCCACTTTTGGAAGAAATTGATTTGCATGGGGCTAGAGGAATATTAGTAAATGTTACAGCGGGGCCAAGTCTGAACATTGGCGAGTTCAGTCAAGTTGGTGATTTGGTTCAAGATTTTGCCTCTGATAGCGCTACCATGGTTATCGGTACGGTGATTGATCCGTCGATGAATGAGGAAGTTAAGGTAACGGTTGTAGCTACTGGGCTAGGTGATATCGAGTCGCCTAGCGTTGTGGTAGATAACGGTCCCAGAACTGTGGTTGGAAGTGGCGCTGTAGACTATGGGCAGCTTGATCGGCCGACTTATTCGAGAGCTAATCAGACAGTTGGTGAAACGAGCGTGGATGCTTCTGAAAGAGTCGATATTGATTATCTTGACGTGCCTGCTTTCTTGAGAAGACAAGCCGACTAGGAGAGTACTCCTTTGTCCCTGCTAGCGGCCACCTGCGATATCACCACGTTGGTGGCCTTTTTCTTGTATTGCTGTCAGGTGCTTTAGATGACGTCTTTTTGCCCGGCCTACTAACTACCTGCCAACTTTGATTGAAATTTTTTCTATTTGACTAAATGTTGCTAACCCTCTGAGTTTGTCAATTAGCGCGGGTTCCAGGTATTTTATTTGGGTAGCGACGCTAGAGTTGTGGCAGTAAATAGTGAGTATTTTGTTATTGATATCTGTGACCGTAAGCTCTTGATTTATTGGGTCGCCTAAGAGCGAGCGCACTTGTTTTGTCCATTCTCTTTGTAGGCTGTTTTTTTTTAGAATTTTCTGTAGAGTTGTGAACCTGTTTGACTGCTCATCAAGAAGATCCTGTATTTTGGTCGATGTCATATTTTAGTCTGACCATAAATTTTGATGATGTTATAGGTGGATAGCGCTTGAGTAAATTATTGAATTATAGACAATATTAGATATGAGATTGATATTAGTTCGTTCTAAGGGGCACTCGAGATCCATTGGGTTATCTCGCGAGGGCGCTTACATTTTGCTGGGGACGTTTTTGGGGGCTTGTGTGTGCTCGCTTGTCTTTCTTAGTGCTGTGATCAAGGATGCGAGAGCGGTTAATGAGGACGTTTTTACTGAGTGGCAGGAAAGTATTGACGAGCAGACTGGCATATTGCGGGGTCTTGAGAAGCGAACAGATAGTCAAGGTCATGTAGTAAAAATTCATCTTGCGGATCTGAAGGCTAGGCTCCTCAGACTAGAGGGGCTGGGTGGTCGTTTGGTTGATGTTTCAGGGTTGGATGAATCAGAGTTTGATTTTTCAGTTCCTGTATCTATAGGTGGCACATTTTATAGGAAAAAAGAAGAATCTTCTTGGACACAGCTTCAAGATGACCTGGATAGCTTTTCACAACTGTTGGGGAGAAGAGAAACGGAATTGACGATATTAGATTCTGTTTTGTTTGAAAAAAGATTGAAAGAAAATTCAGGCGTGGGCGGATATCCAGTCGATAATGGTTGGACCTCTTCAGCATACGGAGAAAGAGTGGACCCTTTTAAAGGGGTTAAAGCTTGGCATGCGGGTGTTGATATAACAAGTAGAAATAAAGAATCGATCGTAAAATCACTAGCTGGAGGCGTTGTTATATACGCTGGAGAGCGGCAGGGCTATGGTAAATTGGTTGAGATTGACCATGCTAACGGCTACATTTCCAGATACGGACATCATCAAGAATTGCTGGTTACCGAGGGCATGGTCATAAAGAAGGGAGATTCTCTGGGAATTATGGGTGACACTGGAAGATCTACCGGACCTCATGTGCATGTGGAAGTCTTAAAAAACGGGAAAAATGTCAATCCTGCAAGATTTCTTGCTAAGAATTGATTCGATCTTTCAATCTTTTTGCTATTAAGCCCTAGTCTTGTAGTTTAATAATCGGTTTCAGGACAATTATCTATAAAATGGCTAACTTCCTGAGAAAAATATTCAGCTCAAAAAATGACCGCGAACTCAAACGACTTTCAAAAGTTGTTGATCGAATTAATGCTCTGGAAAATCATTTTGAAGAGATATCCGACCTAAGTGCGGAAACATGTAAATTACGTAGTCGCCTTGAAAGCTCTGAAACTGATCTTGATTCACTTCTGCCCGACGCATTTGCTCTAGTAAGAGAAGCTTCTAAGAGAACGAAGGGGATGCGCCACTTTGACGAACAAATGATAGGCGGGATCGCGTTGCACGAAGGTAAAATCTCGGAAATGCGAACGGGAGAGGGTAAAACTCTTGTTGCCACTTTGCCTGCTTATCTGAATGCTTTGACGGGTGATGGGGTTCATGTCGTGACAGTTAATGATTATTTGGCTCGTCGAGATGCTAATTGGATGGCACCGATTTACGAAATTTTAGGTATGTCTGTTGGCGTTATTCAATCAATGCAGGATCCTTCTGAAAAACAAGATTCCTATAAAGCAGATATTACTTATGGTACGAATAATGAATTCGGTTTTGATTATTTGAGATCGAATATGGTATTTGCGTTGGAGGATAGGCTCCAGCGAGAGCTCAATTACGCGATAGTGGACGAAGTCGACTCAATATTGATCGACGAGGCTAGAACGCCTTTGATTATTTCTGGACAAAGCGAGGACAGTACTAAGCTTTATAAGGTTTTTGATCAACTCGCGCCAAAGTTAGCTCAACAAGAATTCGATGATCAGCCTAGAGTATTTGGTGAAGAGGAACCCGAACCAACGGGCGATTTTGTGGTTGATGAGAAAAACCGGCAGGTCGAATTGACTGAGCTGGGCCATGAAAAAATTGAGATTGAACTCACCACTTTAGGATTGTTGGATGAAGGTGACAGTCTTTATTCGGCAAGTAATTTGAACCTGCTTCATCATGTACACGTTGCTATTAAAGCAAATTTTTTGTTTAAGCGAGATGTTGATTACATGGTGGCTAATCGTGAAGTCGTTATTGTTGATGAACATACTGGTCGAGCTATGCCTGGAAGGCGTTGGTCAGATGGTATACACCAGGCGCTTGAAGCCAAAGAAAATGTACCGATTCAGAATGAAAGTCAGACTCTGGCTTCGACGACCTTTCAAAATTATTTTCGTATGTACAAAAAACTGTCAGGTATGACTGGTACTGCAGATACAGAAGCTTTTGAATTTAAGCAAATATATGGTCTGGATGTCTTAGTGATACCTACCCATAGGCCAATGATAAGAGATGATCAAAATGATCTAATTTTTGCGACGCTTGACGAAAAGTATATAGCGATAGCTGAGGATATTGAGGCACGAGTTGGAAAAGGACAGCCCGTGTTGGTCGGGACTGCCTCGATTGAATCTTCTGAAATTTTGTCTGCAAAACTTAGGAAAGAAGGTATCGAACATAGCATTCTAAATGCGAAGCAGCATGAAAGAGAGGCGGACATTATTGCGGATGCGGGACGTCCCGGAGTCGTGACTATAGCGACTAATATGGCGGGTCGTGGAACGGATATTGTCTTGGGTGGTAATTTAGAGGCAGAGCTTAGTCGCAATCAAGATTTAAGTGATCTCGCAAAACAAGAATTAGAAAAGCTATGGGAAGCTAGACAGGAAAAAGTGCTGGAATCTGGTGGCTTGCATATTATCGGTACTGAACGACATGAATCTCGTCGTATCGACAATCAATTACGGGGGCGTTCTGGAAGACAGGGAGACGATGGCTCTAGCCGATTTTATTTATCGATGGAAGATAATCTCTTAAGGCTATTTGGCAGTGAAAAACTTCGAGGGATGATGGCTACGAACCTTGAGGGTAAAGGAATGGAAGCAGGTATTCTGAGTAAATCAATTGAGAATGCGCAGCGAAAAGTGGAAGGTCACAACTTCGATATTCGTAAGAACCTTCTGGATTATGATGATGTTGCTAATGACCAGCGACAGGTAATTTATCAGCAAAGAATGGAGTTGATGTCATCGGAGGATATTTCCGAGACCATAGAGGGCATGCGAGAAGAGGTTTTTTATGGGCTTTTTTATGGGTTTATTCCACCTCAAAGTGTTGAAGAACAGTGGGATGTGGATGGACTAGAGCAGACTATTTTTGCTGAATTTGGTCAGAAGATACCCATTAAGAAATGGTTGAGTGAAGACGAGAGGTTGGGAGCCGAAACGTTACCTGAAAGAATCTTGGTTGAACTAAGGTTTCACTATTTAACTAAGGAGAAGACCTGGAAGGATAATGGCATTGATATGAAGCTGGTAGAGAAGCAAATAATGCTTCAGCTGCTAGATCAAAGGTGGAAGGAGCATCTGGCGAGCATGGACCAGCTAAGACAGGGAATTCATCTAAGGGCCTATGCTCAAAAACAACCGAAGCAAGAATACAAGCGTGAATCTTTTGATCTGATCCAGGATTTTCTGCATGACATTAAATCAGATGTAATTGGAACACTCTCTAAAATGCAAATCGATAACTCTGCGCAATTGGAAGAGTCTGAAAGGCGTATGAGAGATCGTGCTGCTCAAGATCTCAATTATGCTCGATCTGAGGAAGAGGCCTTTGGTGATTTGGGAAGAGGAAATAGTAATAGTGATGTTAATGAAGTCGAAACGTTTGTCAGGCAAGAGCGCAAAGTTGGACGGAACGAACCTTGCCCATGCGGATCAGGTAAAAAGTACAAAGTTTGTCACGGACGTAAACCCTAAGTTTATAGACTTTCTATGGCCATTAATCTAACAATTCCCGAGAAAATTTATCCGGTAAGGGGAGTCCTGATAGGAACTGCTTGTGCTGGTATTAAACAAACTGAACGAGATGATATTGCTTTATTTTGTTTCGATGAAGGTTCTGTGATCGCGGGTGTCTACACTCAATCTCACTTTGCAGCGGCTCCTGTATTGATAGCGAAGGAGAATGAATCGACCAGTTCTTGTTGGGTAGTCAACAGTGGCAACGCAAATGCCGCCACGGGAGTTCAAGGTGAAGCTGATGCTAGAAAAACTTGTGGGATTTTAGGAGATCGGCTGTCTCGGTCTGACAGGTCTATTCAGCCGTTTTCCACAGGGGTGATTGGAGAATTTTTGCCGATGGATCGGGTTGAATCAGCAATTGATGAAGCGGCCTCTTGTATGGCTCCCAATGCTTGGGAGCACGCAGCCAAGGCAATAATGACAACAGATACAATGCCAAAACTGGTGAGTTCTCAGGTTAATCTTGATGATCAATTGATCACTTTTACCGGGATAGCAAAAGGATCTGGGATGATTAGGCCTGATATGGCGACGATGCTGGCCTTTATTGCCTCTGATATCGTGGTGGAGAGGACGGTATTAAAGGGACTAATCGAAGAAGTATCAGAAATGAGTTTTAATCGAATTACGGTAGACGGCGATACGTCGACGAATGATTGTTTTATGGTGGCATGTACAGGAGCGGCTGAAATGCTGCCTATCACTGATAGAGCGGATTCTCGATATCGTGAAATTCGGACCGTTTTGGGTGATCATGCGAGGACTTTGGCGCAGTCGATAGTCCGCGATGGGGAAGGAGCGACCAAATTTGTTAGCGTCATAGTTGATGGCGGAGCTGATGAGCAAGAGTGTTTGGCTGTTGCCTACTCGATTGCCGAGTCTCCGTTAGTTAAGACAGCTTTATTTGCGGGTGATCCGAATTGGGGGCGTTTTTGCATGGCAATTGGTAAGGCACCGATTGAGGACGTCGATACTAGCTTAATAGAACTTAGGTTAGATGATTTATTGGTCGCAAGAGCAGGCATGCTTAGCGAGTCTTATGCTGAGACTGAGGGTGCTAAGGTTTTAGGGAAAGAAGAATTCTCGGTGAAAATTAGTCTGGGCCGCGGCCAAGCATCAACGGAAATTTGGACTACTGATTTATCTTATGACTATGTAAAGATCAACGCGGAGTACCGAACATAGCTTGTAAACTTCATTCCTGATGATTATTTTCTTCCGACTCGATATCTATTGGTGAGTCGCTCTGTATTCTTCTTGTCTCATTCGCCCAATCACCCAGATCGATTAGTCTGCAACGCTCAGAACAAAATGGTCGGTATTTGTTTGCTGTTGTCCATTCGATGGTAGCTTGGCAGGTTGGACAAGCATTTATTAGGGTCGTGTTTGTCATAATTTCAGATAACTCTGATGAAGTTGTTTGATTTTATTTTTGAGGCTTTGTGGTGGCTCATCATTATTTATCACATCATCAGCATATTCGAGTCTTTTCACTCTATCGATTTGAGCCTCAATTATAGATTCCACTTGCTTGCGTGTATTGTCGTCTCGGCTCATGGTTCTTTGTATTTGAGTTTCTAAAGAGACGTTCACGACCACAACACGATCACACCACTCATATTGTCGGCTCTCTACTAATAAAGGGTTCATGAGTATCGTGTAAGACGAGGCGGATCGTTTAATCTCATTAAGTAGATAGTCGTTGGTTATTGGATACATAAGAGATTGTAACCACTTCCTCTTGGCTTGATCTGAGAAAACAACCCGACGGAGTTTGCTCCTGTTGAGGCTCCCATCTGTATTTAGTATTTCAGCGCCAAAGTAATCCGTAATTTTAGACAAAGCAGATGTGCCAATTTTTACTACCGCTCTACTAGCTTGGTCTGCATCAATCACATCGACTCCGAGATCGGCAAAATAGTTTGCAGCTGAGCTCTTACCGCTGCCGATTCCTCCTGTCAGGCCTATTAATGGTTTTTTGTGTGCTGACATATTATCTATATTTGAAAGCTAATTGATTGCATTATTTCCTTCGGAAAAAACAAATAGATCACCGAGGCTAAACTAATAAATGGTCCAAATGCGATTGGGTCTTTAAACGACTGTCTTGAGAGCAAGATTTGAGACAGAGCAAATATCAGGCCGGTCAGAGCCGCGATGAAAATGATCCAACTAAGTGCATAGACGCCAAACCAGGCGCCCATAGCGGCTAGCAGTTTAAAATCGCCAAACCCAAGGGCTTCTTTGTCAGTAAAAATTTTGTAGGCCCAGAAAACCCCCCAGAGAGCCAGGTAACCTAAGATCGATCCTAGAACAGCATCGACTAGTGGTGTGAAGTTAAAAACCAAATTAGTAAATAGGCCTAGCCATAATAGAGAAAGAGTTAATTGATCCGGGAGGATTTTGTTGTTTAGGTCAATGAAAGAGAGGGCTATTAAAATACAAATCAATAGAAAAAAAGGCGCTGCTTGAGAGGTGAAGCCGAATTTTATTAATATTCCTAAGCCGCTCAAAGCGGTAACAAGCTCAATTATTGGATAAAGTCGGGAAATTGATTCTTTGCAGTTGGAGCATTTCCCCTTGAGTAAAACAAAGCTTAAGAGAGGTATGTTTTCGAGAATTGGGATTGGATTACCGCAATAATCGCAATGCGAGCGCGGGTACGCTAGGCTAGCATTGACTGCCTGTCGAGAGAATAACATAGGTAATAAGTGTCCATCGGACTCTTCGTGTTTTTCGAGAATTCTTGGGAATCGGTAAACGAACAATCCAATGAAACTTCCTACACAGAGTGAAAACAAGAAAAATAAGGCCATAGAAATCGGGTCATAAGTTGCCATTAATTCTAAAAACTTTGAGTTTCGTTCGTTGACTGATGGTCGGTTGAAGAGTTTCTTTTAGATAAATGATGAGATTGATTCATTGGCGTTATGCTAATGTAGATTGTCTCTATTGTATAAGGCATTAAATGCGACGTGTAGCCAAAGGCATTAGTACGATTGAAACATTAGTGTTGGTGGGGTTATTTGGCATGGTGCTATTAATGGGCTTGAATTCCTATCGATCGTATCTGGTTAATCTCGAAAATAACTATACGACTATTGATTTCGATCACACGGTCGAATTAATCGAGAAAGAGTTCCTGTTGATTAAAGATAGTCTGAAATTTAAATCGCGTGATTTGAGAACCGTCAGTCTGGAACTGGATACAGCTGATGAATGGCTGGAGTTGGTCAACTCCAAGATTGATATGAATACAAAAAACATATTAATTACATCGCTGGCTGGCAGCATTGAAGGCAATAATCTGATTATTGGTGTTGGCGCTCTTGCGAGCGATCAGTTTGAGCAAAAGGATCAATTAGTTTGCTGGGAATCCACATCCTCTGACTGCATAGTAAATTAGCGAGTTCAATTTTTGAAGTGGTTAGCCTTTATTATAAAGAAGTTTAGATAATCTTTGACCGATATGGATGTTCGGGCTGATATTGGGTTGTTGTTAACGCTGGATTTTCTGCCAAAAGTTTTATCTCGGAATAATTCGTTGGCCATCGTGTTTTTTATGGTTGCCTTTGGCCTATTTGGGTTTAGTTGGTATGTAAGCATCTTATATTTGGGGGTGGTCTGAATTTCAGTTTTTTGGCCAGACGCGTTTAGATTCTTGGATGGTGGAGTGGTATTGATAACGCGTGAGCTTAGAGCCATTTTCACACTCACTAAATCCTGTGGTGTTTTTCCACTTTGTGATTGAGGCAACAAGCTTGTTAGGTTTTGGGATAGTCGATAGCCGTATCCCGTATTGAGGAAGCTCACTTATTCGCGACTCTGAGGCGGATTCAGAAATCACTATAGCAGATCCTCTCTGAACAGAAAGTTAAAGAGGGTATACTGATGACGCGAGATCCGAGACGAATAGGAGGTTGTCTTTGATTGAATTTGGTGAGGGCGCCAGTGCCAAAGAGTATCCACAACAATGTAGCAATCTGGTCAGACTGATAGGTAAGACCTTTATGTTTTTGTCTGGCTGGAAGGTCGAAGGGCAAGTCCCCTCATGCGATAAAGTGGTCATTATCGCGGCTCCACACACGACCAACTGGGACTTTGTTTATTTGCTCGGTGCCGCATTTCAGCTTGGTTTGAAAGTGAAGTGGTTAGGGAAGCAGAGTCTGTTCGCGTTTCCATTTGGTTGGATCATGAGGTCTTTAGGTGGGATTGCGGTTGATCGAAGTAAAGCAACTGGCATGGTCGAGCAGGTTTCGGCAGCAATAGGACAGATGCCTAAAATATCTCTGGTCGTGCCTCCTTCAGGAACTCGCGCGCGGACCGATTATTGGAAATCTGGATTTTACTATATTGCGAAATCTGCCAATGTGCCTCTCATATGTGGTTACTTAGATTATGAAAAGAAGACCGCTGGGCTTGGGCCGGTTTTATCGGTATCAAGTTCGGTGAAAGATGACATGGATAGACTCAGGATTTTTTATAAAGATAAGGTTGGCAAATACCCGGCCTTAAGCAGCGCTATTAGGTTAAAAGAAGAAGCGGAATAATTGTTAATTGGTCTACAGTTGTTTACTCGGATGTTGGCATTGAAAACCCAGGCTTTTCAGATTGATCACTAGCCCATCGGGAAGTTACCGTCTTCATTCGAGTGAAAAATCTAACACCGTCTGAGCCATGCATGTTGAGTGGTCCAAAGATTGATCTCTTCCATCCTCCGAACGAATGAAAAGCCATCGGCACGGGAATCGGAATGTTAACACCCACCATGCCAACTTTAATGTTTTCTTGAAATGTCCTGGCACTGTTTCCGTTGTTGGTAAAAATGGAAGTACCGTTACCGAATTCGTGATTGTTCACTAATCCAATTGCTTCAGAGAGAGAGTCGACTCGAACGACTGATAGTACAGACCCAAAAATTTCCTCTTGGTAG
>CAZYHH010000071.1:0-12248 GCA_964647295.1 uncultured Pseudomonadales bacterium | reverse complement strand
GATATCATGTTTAACAGTATGACCAAACCCTCAAATCAAGCCAATTTCTTTTCCAAAAGAAATCAATGCTCAACAGACAAAACCCGTTACTGAATATCCAGGTTAACGCCGATGTATATTTGCCTAGGCATAGCCGGAAAATAGCGATAACCGCCAAAGGCATAATCCGCCCGATCTGCATACTCCTCATCAAGAACATTAATCACCCGAGCATACACCTTTGTTTGATCATTCAGCTGCCAGTGTCCCCGCCAATTCAACACTTCGTGACCCCCATATTCCGCCGTATTCGCGGCATTCACATAATGTTTACCGACTAAAACAAGCTCCAACTCATGGCCTAAAGAATCCGAAAAATCCGTGCTCCAGCGTACGGATCCGAGCCACTTTGGCGCCGTATCAATCTGATTACCTTTTTGTATGGTCTCGCGCCCGGTAGCTTCTCGATCGAAATCATACTCATGATCGGCATAACCTAATGAAGCACTGATCGTATGTTTACCAAAACTCTTGAATCCTTCCAGCTCAACGCCGCTCGAGCGAGTCTTACCATCGCTGACATTGTAAGCCTCCGAATCTCTAAGAATAAAATGATCCGTCTTCTCCGCATAGACGGCTGCATTGACAAAATCTCCCTTGTAACCAATTTCGAATGCACTCAGTCGCTCGCTATCGAGATCGGCAATTGTCTGTCCGCCTCGCAAACGATACAACTCAGTAACTTGAGGTGGTCTGAAGCCATTGCTCAGCACAGCATATAGCATGCCTTGATCAACATCTCTCTCCATCCCTAGCCGAACTCCTGTGTTCGAAAAATCGTCGTTCCTACTTGCCGGTCGAGTGTACAGACAGCCGCCAAACCCACACGGAGTACCATCGTCCTTGGTGTTCCCGACGATGTGTTTATTCTCGTAGTCATAGTCTAGAAATTCTTGGCGCAGACTATGAATGAGGCGGGTATCCGCATTAATTTCAAAACGTAAATCATAAAAAAGAGCCGCCATAAAACTGGCGACATCATAATCATAGTGCATACCTGAAGGGCGAGTGGCCACCAAAAACGCACTGCTAGATAAAGTCGGCCCAGCCTGGTATTCAGTTAAAGAGCCGTCCATAACCTCGAGATGGATACCAATATCGCCAGAATATCGGTCACCCGCGAGATCATAATTCGCAATCACTCCTCCACTGCCCTGATCATTAGTCTCGAGCGGCTGGCCCGGTAAAAAATGCTGCAGAAAGGTCATCGAGGACCGCCTTAAATAGGGCTTGATAGACCAACGATCTTTACTAATTTCCGAATTGGCGCGCATTGACCAAGCATCCCGATACGCTTCCGGATTCGGATTCGACCTCCTTAGCACGCTATCTTCGTAGGCAGCTTCTCCCTTTACATACCCCCCGGTCTCTTGATTCAGATTGGTCATCGTCACCCGGCTGCTGACCGACCAGCCATTCACCATGGTTGCATGACTCAAGTGTAGCTTTTGCTGTCCATAACCAGTGTCGTCTCGATAGCCACCTGAGCTCGCACCAACGAAACTAAAACCAAGCTTATGATCACTAGACTCTGTACCCCCTGTTAAATGAGCCTTATAAAAATCATAGGAACCTCCTTCAACGCTTACCGACAAACCAGTTGACAAGGGCGTCACTACATTAATGGCGCCATGAAGGGCATTTCCGCCCAGCACCGCGCTAGCGGGCCCTCTCCATATTTCTATCGCTGCAGCCTGCTCAGTATTTAGCTCAAAGAGATTGTTCACATTACAAAACCCTGCGGGTCTAATCGGTATACCGTCTTCGAGGTAACTAAATTCTCCACACGCACCAGAGCCGGTATAGACTGCTGATCGAATCGCCGTCAAATGCTCCTGCCCCGACCCTCGACTTACCCATACCCCCGGAACTCTGGCGAGCGCCTCATTGATATGAGTCGCCGCTATTTCCTCAATTTCTTCACCTGAAATAATCGAGGCACTGCCAGCCTGACCCAAGCGTTGATGAATACTTGAGGACGCACTCACAACAATTTCTTCCATTTCAACAGAGACATCTTCTGCCCAAATG
The DNA here is from genome assembly GCA_964647295.1 of uncultured Pseudomonadales bacterium. Taxonomy (GTDB): domain Bacteria; phylum Pseudomonadota; class Gammaproteobacteria; order Pseudomonadales; family Azotimanducaceae; genus UBA4421. The sequence goes on along the minus strand of CAZYHH010000071.1, from coordinate 10,178 downwards.
TTCGTCGCAATAAGCAAGCTGATAACCAGGGATACTCGATAAAAGCAATTCAAGATTTGGCTCCACAAAAATTCGGTTGAACCTTACCGAATCGATCCAAATCTAGCAACGATTTGAACTTACTAACCTTCGAAGAAATCCCGATCAGCAAAAATCCAATTGAAGAGAGTTAGCTCGGCATCACTGATAAAACGGCCGGCATATTTTCAGCCAGTAGTTCCCATTTCCTACCTCTGTTAACACTCCATAGTTCGCCATTGTCTGTTCCGACATAAACCGAACCCGGGATATGAGGGTTCGATGTTAGGCCATGGAAATTAACGGCGGATGGAGAATGAGTCTCGTCGCATAGCGAATACCAAGAAGCTCCCTCATCCTCAGATTGGAACAACATAGCGCCGGCGCCTTCCGCATCTTTGAAACTCGAAAATGCTGTAGGCGCACTCGCAACAGTTACCGCAAAAGGCGCAGCACGATCGATACACATTGGCCTGGAATATCTGGGCGTTATTCCCTTCCAAACGTAATTCCAAGAACTGCCAGCATCGTCTGAACGAAAGACTCCTGCATTGCCCTCAACCATTTCCGCAATTCCATCCAATCGCCCGTAACCAGTGGATGCAAAAAGCACTCCTCTTTTGTCGGGATGGGGAAAAATCATGTGCAAATCAGGATTATCGCCCGGACAACCAACGGTCCAACTGTTTCCGCCATCAACACTGTGCAAGATTCCACCAACCTCTACGCCGACCCATAATAGGTCAGGATCCAAGTCGTCAATCACAATTGCCCTCGCCTGACTGGGTATCGGCGGTTCCAAAGGTATACACCAACCTTCTTTCTCAACGATTTCGCCAAAACTCTCGAGTCGCTGCCAACTCTTACCGCCGTCCAGGCTCTTGAATAATTCCGCAGGATGGGTGCCAACATAAATCTGACCCCTCTGATCCCCCCTGATTTGCCAGACCGCAAACTCACTGAGATTAGGTCCAGTCCAACTAGCGCCGTGATCAGAACTGATATAAAGACCCTCAGATGTCCCGACAAACAGATCGTCGCCCAACTGGACAATCTCTCTTACACCCCGACTCTCTAGCACACAATGAGATTGTCCTTCCTCGACCACAAAAAGACCTTTTGATGTTCCAGCAAATAGTTTCATATCCCTCTTCCAAACAGACCAGCAAGTCTGTCTTAATTATCAGCCAATACTATATCGATATGATCGTTTTCGGGATAGAAAACAATTTCCGCTCTGCCAGACTCCAGTAATGACAAAACTCGGTCTCGTTTTTCTTCAATGGTGATCTCCCGATGACCATAGTCTGTACCCTCTCTTAAAATAAAGGCGTCCACCACACCCAACAAGGTATCCTTTGGTAATTCTTCAAAAGGTATCTTCATAAACGCCCCACTTTCTCATCAACCAGTTTCCTTATGAAATAAAGGAATTTAGCATCTGACTAATCGATCTGAGCGACGTCAATAAATTCGTTGTCAGCACCTAACAGCCTAAAATCAAATAACTTTTGGTCGGCCAAATGAGAGGTTGTTACGTGACCCAAACTGCGGGCAATACTTTCTACTCGACCTGGAAATTTTTCATCCCATTGGACCAGCATCTGTTTGATCGCTTGTCGTTGAAGATTGTCCTGGGAGCCACACAGATTGCAGGGGATAATCGGATAGGCCTTAAACTCTGTCCAGCGCTGAATCAATTTCTCTCGACAGTAATAGAGTGGTCTGATCAGAATATTTTTTCCATCGTCGCTCTTTAACTTAGCGGGCATGGCCTTTAAACGTCCACCATAAAACATATTTAAAAACAGCGTCTCTACCACATCATCGAGGTGGTGGCCTAAAGCGATTTTAGTCGCTTTTATTTTTTGTGCGTGCGAATACAAGATCCCTCTTCTAAGACGCGAACATACAGGACAAGTTGTTTTACCTTCCGGCGTCAATTCCTGGACGATGCTGAACGTGTCTTCTTCGATGATCTGGTACTCGATCTCCAATTCTTTCAAATAAGTAGGCAATACTTCCTCGGGAAATCCCGGTTGTTTTTGATCCAAGTTAACGGCGACCAACTGAAAGTCGATCGGCGCGTGACGCTGAAAACTGATTAGAATATCTAGAAGCGTGTAAGAATCCTTACCACCGGAAAGACAAACCATCACTTTGTCGCCAGCTTCTATCATGGCAAAATCTTCGAGCGCTTTGCCAACCAGTCGCCTGAGTTTTTTATGGCAGCGATTCATATCAAAGCGCCATTTTCGATCGTCCGATGCAGTCGCGATTTTTTCGGTTAGCTTTATAGCTTCCCGCACTACCACGCTCCCCAATCGGTTCGTTCAATCACGACACGCCCCTTAACACGTTCATAGGGGGCGAATTCACGAGCTCACGGCTTCCCAGCATCCCCACTAGGGAGATCACTAAAGCGCCAACCGCAGGGCCCACCGGCCAAATCCACCAATGTATTTCTGTTCCCAATTCAAAAACTTGGCTCTGCAATAACGCTACGGTGATCTCCGCCCCCACGGACGCCACAAATCCTGAGAAAAAACCCAGAATCATAAACTCGACCAACAAAGAGCTGCCAATCAGTCGCCTGGTACCACCTAGAGCCCTGACCAATGCGTGCTCAGCGAGCCTAGAATCTCGACTCGACTGAATACTGGCTATCAGCACTAAACACCCGCTCGCAAGCACCAATCCCAGAACCAATTCTACTGCCTGAGAAACCTGATCCACTATTTTTTGTACCTGTTCGATCAAAGCATCAATTTCAATCACCGTGATTGTTGGATGCTTTGACAAAAGCGTATTCAAGAATACTTTTTGATTTTTCTCGAGGTAAAAGCTAGTCATGTAAGTGGCAGGAAAATCTTTCAACACCCCTGGCGAAAAAATAATATAGAAATTGGGGCTCATACTTTCCCACTCAAGCGTTCGTATGCTACTCACTTCAGCACTGACAATTTTACCCCCAATGTTGAAAGTTAGCTCAGTGCCAATACCCAAATTCAAATTCTCCGCATATTCTTGTTCTATCGATACCTGGTGTTTTTCCGTTTCCTGACCCCACCATTCACCGCTAACAATGGCATTGTTTTCGGGTTTGTCCGCAGCCCAGGTTAGATTTCGCTCGGAGGTGATCCTAGGGCCTCCCTCGTATTCGTGGCGCCTAATACGCTTTTGCCACTCTTTTGCAGGAATATCGTCGACGGCCGAAAGTCGACCACGAATCATCGGATAAAGTGCATCTCCCATAGACACGTTTTCACCAACAAGCGCCCGCACATCCTCTACCTCTTCAGAGGAAATATTCATGACAAAATGATTCGCCGCATTTTCAGGAACTTGAGATCGCCACTCTGAGATCAGCGCAGTACGTAAAAGAAGCAAAATCAACAGTAACATAATTGCAAGACCAAAAATCAAGATCTGCGCCGTATTTTCAAACCGCCGACGTTGTAGTCCGGACAACGCGAGCTTGATCCCACTGCGCGCCTGCATACCGACCACGCGGCCACCTCTTAGTAAAAACAGCGCGATCGCCCCAAAAACGAAAGTCACCGAAACCAACCCAGTTAGCGTCCAAGCGGTAAGAAACAAACTCTTGGTATACCAAACCATCAGGAAAATACTGCCTACCGCGGCAGCACCATAGGAGACCAATCGACTCATAGTCGGCACGCCCAGATCGCGCCTGATTACACGCATCGGTGAAACATTCTTTAGATGTAGAAATGAAGGAACAGCGAAAGATAGCGCACAGATCAAACCGGTCGCGGCACCCAGAAAAAACGGTCTTAGGCCAGGATTAGGTAACTCAACAGGAATCAAAGAAGACAGCAATTCGATCACCAATAAATGCAACCCCCCACCTACCAACAAACCCACCAATATGGCAAAAGAACCGATCAAAAGAAGTATCGACAGGTAACCCCAGAAAATCTGACTAGGTGTGGCACCTAGCGTCTTTAAGATAGCAACATGATCAAAATGTCTTGCCGCATATCGGTGGGCACTTAAAGAGACTGCCACACCAGCCAGTAGCACCGCGAGCAACCCCCCCAACAATAAAAAGCTCTCTGCCCTATCTAGCGCAGAACCAATTCGCGGACTACTCTCACTGATACTGATCCACCGATAATTCGGTTCTAACTCCAGACCGGCTCGCAACTCTGATAGCTGTTCATCGTCTCCTGCCAGCAATAGTCGATACGAAAGCCGACTCCCAGGCTGGACCACATCGGTGGCAGGCACATCCGCCATATTCATTAATACTCGAGGGCCTAGGTCGAAGAAAGAGCCGCCTTTATCGGGCTCAGCAACCAATACATTGGTAATCCTCAGTCGAGCCAATCCAACTTCTATCTCATCCCCTAATTCCACAGACAAAGCAGGAAACAGTCGCGAATCTAGCCAGATCTCTCCGGACATCGGTATTGACTCAATGGGATATCCTCGCACGAAAGGCTCATCCGTAACGATCAACTCACCTCTTAGTGGATAGTTCGCGTCGACGGCCTTGACGCTCACCAACTGATTGCGATCATTCGAAAAAACCATCGAAGAAAAGACCATTGTCTGTGACGTCTTTAGACCGAGCGACTCGGCTTTGTACACAAAATCGCTGGGGATTTCTCTCGAACTGGTTACCTGTCTATCAGCGGCCAGAAAGTTAGCAGACTCTTCGATTAATGCTTGATGCAAACGGTCAACAAACAAACTAATCGACGTCACCGTACCTACCGCCACCACCAAAGAAATCAGCAGAAGACCGACCTCGCCCGACTTGAGGTCACGTTGCGCAAGCTTCTTAACCAAAGCAAAGTTCAAGGGTCAATCCTCCCAGCGGTCAACTTAATCGTTCTTGAACACCTGTCCGCCAACCTACTCTCATGCGTCACTAAAACGATGGTCGTACCAAACTCTGCATTCAAATCAAATAATAGCTCTATGATTTTCTCACCATTTGCCGTATCCAAATTACCTGTCGGCTCATCCGCAAACAAAATACTTGGCTTGGACGCGAAGGCCCGTGCAATGGCGACGCGCTGTTGCTCACCTCCCGATAATTGTCGAGGATAATGATCAAGCCGATCAGCAAGGCCTACCTTTTCGAGCAACTCGACTGCTTGACTCTCAGCTAATGCATCGCCCCTAAGCTCAACTGGCAGCATCACATTTTCAAGCGCTGTTAGACTCGCCAATAACTGAAAAGATTGGAAAACAAATCCAACATGCTGACCTCGCACCAATGCTCTCGCCTCTTCATCCAACCGACTGATTTCGCTATCCATTAACCTGACAACTCCCTCCGTCGCCGTATCCAACCCAGCCATGATTCCCAACAAGGTCGTCTTACCAGAACCGGAAGCGCCCACAACCGCCACGCTTTCTCCCTCATTGATTTCCAAGTCAATGCCATCCAAGATAACCAATTCTCCTGCAGCAGTAGGCACCACTTTTTTCAGAGCTTCTGCTAGAATCACTTTGCGAGCCATGACATATAGACCAAACAAATTAAAGCGCTCATTCTTCTTCAAGTGCCTAACAATTGGAATCATTTTTTTAATTTTTCCTCTGTTTGGAGAAGCGAAGGAGAATTCTAAAAGGACGCAAACAATCATGGTTCTGGGCGACAGTATCAGCGCTGGGTATGGGATGAATTTGGAGGAAGGCTGGGTAGCGCTTCTAGACACGCAATTAGTCAATCAATCTTCTAACTGGAAATTACAAAATGCCAGCATATCCGGTGAGACGACAGGCGGTGCTTTAGCCAGGCTCCCCGATCTAATTACAAATATTCGGCCGAATATCGTAATTATCGAATTGGGCGGAAATGATGGGCTTCGAGGATACCCTATCACCAAAATGCGGGCTAACCTCGAAAAAATGGTGGACTTAGTCATGCAAGCATCTGGCACGCCGATATTGATGGCGATGAGGATTCCCCCAAACTACGGCAGTCGCTATACCAAGGCCTTTGAACAGTCTTATCACGACATAGCTAGGGCCAAAAAGATATCCGTCATACCGTTTGCTTTTCAAGACTTCGTAGAAAAAGACGGGTTAATGCAAGCAGATGGGATCCATCCCTCCGCCAAAGCCCAGCCAAGACTGGCCGAAGTCGTATGGCAACATCTATCTAGTCGCCTTCACTAAGCAAGGCTTACTGCCTTACCCCTAAGTGTCGTTCGCCTCTTTGATTGGCCAATCCTATTTGTTTTTGTCGTTGTCGAAATTGTTCTCTACGTTCAAGACTTTTGTCATCAACACAATATGCACAGCTGACGCCTTCCTCATACTCCGGAGCGTTAAGCTCGGCCTCACCAAGGGGGTGCCGACAAGCAAAGCACTGACTGTAACGTCCCTGCTCCAGAACCGAATTCACAGACACCCTCTGATCAAAAACAAAGCACTCTCCATCCCACTTGTTTTTTTTCTGATCAACAGTTTCTAAATATTTTAGGATCCCGCCGTCTAACTGATAAACACTTTCAAACCCCTGATTAATCATATAAGCCGAGGCCTTTTCACAGCGAATACCACCGGTACAAAACATCGCCACTTTTTTATGTTCCTTCGGATCCAACTCATCGCCGACCCAGTCAGGAAACTCTCTAAAATTATTAATGCCCGGCAAAACCGAGCCCGGAAAAGTTCCAATATCCGTTTCGTAATCATTTCTCGCATCGATGACAATGACGTCAGGATCTAAAAGCAACTCATTCCATTGAGCATAATCGACATGCTTGCCAGAGTTTTCCATCCTTAACCCTTGCACGCCCATAGTGACGATTTCTTTCTTTAACTTAACTTTGAACCTGAAAAAAACCTCATTTATTCCCTCAGCCAACGACCACTTAAACGGAAAGTCACCAAAACGATTTTCTAACCATCGGACCATCTCCTCTAAGCTCTCTTTCTTACCGGTGACTGTCGAATTAAGACCCTCAGCGCCGATCAAGATAGTCCCTTTAAGTCCTAGCCTATCGCCTAATTCAATCAACTCCTGTCGAACGTCCTTGGGACCGGATATTTCAAAAAATCTATAAAAAGAGACAACGTGTTTCATTAAATCGGTACGAGTCGACATAGGTTCTCAGTGGGCACAGGGCGGTGACATCGGCGCTTCGCCAAAACGAGCTTTCCACTCAGCTACTGTATAGGTGTGCAGGGCTAACGCGTGCATTCCCTCATCAAACTCGTGCTGCAAAAGCGTGTTAATTTGCCGGTGTCGATTAACCCGGGAGACTCCCTCAAACTGATCGGAAACAGCGATTACCTTGAAATGGCTCTCAGCCCCTTGGGGAACATTATGACCGTGGCTCTCATCCTCCACATCCAAATGGAGAAGAACTAACCCCTGATCAAGCGACGACTCTATCCTTTGAATACGAGACATCAAAAACCTATGTCTTTAACAAAAAACAGAAGTATATAAACCCAAAAGCACCAATGTAAAACCATTTAAAACAGGAACCAAGAGAAAGCCTTACTAAAAGTACCTCCAACACGACTGTTCTCCACACAAATTTATTTGTTAGACTCAAAGCAACATTAATCATTCAGAGACTGGTGATATGCTAGCGATAATCTCTCCTGCGAAAACACTGGATTTTACAGATAACCCTCAGTGCAAAGTCAAAACCACAGAGCCTGTGTTTATTAAAGAGTCAAATAGCTTAAACAAAACACTAAAATGCTTAGAGCCTTCTGGTCTTGCTTCGCTAATGAAAATCAGTGACAAACTCGCTGAGCTAAATCACCGCAGAAACTTAGAATGGAAGATCAATACCAAAAATCACAAGGATTCAAAAGCGGCACTGCTAGCATTCAAAGGCGATGTATATCAAGGCTTAGATGTCGGTTCACTCGCTACAAAAGAACTCCAAAGGGCTCAGAAGCAACTGAGGATCCTAAGTGGTTTGTATGGAATATTACGGCCTCTGGATGAAATCTGTGCATACCGCCTAGAAATGGGGACGAGTTTGACCAATAACAGAGGTAAGGACCTTTATGAGTTTTGGGGGAATCGGGTAACAGATACCCTTAACAAGACGATCAAAGAGGGCAAACACCAAGTGTTAGTCAACTTAGCATCAAACGAGTACTTCAAGGTCGTGAAAGCTGCCAATATCGACGCCGATATCTTGAACGTCAACTTCAAGGAGAAGAAAGGCGGTCAATACAAATTCATCTCGATCTACGGAAAAAAAGCCCGAGGTCTCATGGCGAGGTTCATGATCAAAAACCGAATATCGACGCGGGATGACCTTAGGGCCTTCGACTACGAAGACTATCGATTCAATACTTCTCTATCAGAAGAAAATAACTGGACCTTTACTAGAGGATAATAGGCTTAACTATGGCGACACCAATTGACCAAAGCAAGAAAACAGAAATCGAGGCTGCCGCCTTTCGAAAACTTTTAGAGCACCTCGACGAAAGGCGAGACGTACAGAACATCGACATGATGATCCTGGCCGGCTTCTGTAGAAACTGTCTTTCAAAATGGTACAAGGCTGCCGCAGACAAAACGGAGGTTGATTTGTCCTACGAAGATGCTAGATCTGAGATCTACGGGATGCCTTACGAAACCTGGAAAGACCAATATCAGGCGGAAGCAACGCCCGAACAGTTAGCTGCAATGGAAAACATCAATCACTAAACAACCAATAATCGGAGAACACTCATGAAACTTTTCCCAGCAGTTGTCCTGATAGCAGCTTCATTGTTTTCGAACACGTCTTTTGGCCATGGATCGTCTGGAAAGTCACCGGAACCAAATGAGAGAAGTATTGTCTTCCCGGATACAGAGGAGTACCTCACTCTTGTTACTGATCTACATACCCACAGTGTTTTCAGCGACGGTCATGTCTGGCCCAAGATCCGAGTCGGAGAAGCACTCCGCGACAGCCTTGATGGCCTCGCGATTACAGAACACTTAGAGTATCAGCCTCACCGTGCAGATATAATTCACCCGGACCGAAACCGAGCAATCCAGCAAGCCACAGAAGCCGCCAAAGACAGTGAACTGTTAATCGTCCCAGGTTCAGAGATCACTCGTGATATGCCGGCCGGGCACATCAACGCAATCTTTATCCAAGACGCCAATGAATTAATTAACGTTGTAAATCCCCCGAAAGAAGAATCTGATGTGGCGGCCTACTATGCAGCAGCAAAAGAATGGCCGGCACAAAAAGCAGTAGAAGCAGCGACTCGACAGGGTGCTTTTCTTTTCTGGAATCATCCTTATTGGGCTCGACAAACCCCGGACGGCATCGCGCGAATCACTGACTTCCACGAATCAAACGCAAAAAACAACATGCACCACGGGATTGAAAACGCAAACGGCAACACTTATTCAGAAGAAGCCTTTGCTATCGCTTTGGAACATAATCTTGCTCTTATCGGCGTGTCCGATGTTCATGATCTTATCGACTGGGATTACAAGCCCGAACAAGGTGGCCACCGCCCCGTCACCTTGGTCCTAGCTCGCGAAAAATCACTAGAAGGGCTGAAAGAAGCGTTATTTGATCGAAGAACGGTCGTCTGGTTTAAAAACTTATTGATCGGACGCCCACAACATTTGAACGTTCTGCTAAGAGCCTGTATTTCGGTATCAGATCTCGAATACCAACAGGGAACAAGCGTAGCCAAAATTACTATTACAAATCACTCGGATGCGCATTTCAAAATGAATAATCAAAGCAAGCTAACTTTTATGGAAGCCGGCGATCTAATCGAGCTGGCCCCTCATAACGAAACCATCCTCTCAGTAAAACTCGCCGAAAAGGCCAACAAAATCACATTACCCTTTGAAGTGATGAATACGCTGGTTAGCCCCAAACAACACGCCACTATTGCTCTGGAAGCGAGTGTCAGAGTAGAGAATCGACTAAAGCAATGGTTTAAAGAATTAACCGACTCCTAAACCAAGCAAGATTCGACAGTCAAACATGCCCCACAAACCATCTTGGCAAGCAGAGAGCGCCGAACTATATGGCGACGTCCTGATAAGCGACGGCGTCAGCATATGGCCTAATGTTGTTATGCGCGCGGAAATGAATCACATCAGCATCGGGCCTTATACGAACGTGCAAGACTTCGCGATGATTCATGTCAGTTCAGTACCCACTATCATCGGCGAATATTGTTCC
>CAZYHH010000070.1:0-12279 GCA_964647295.1 uncultured Pseudomonadales bacterium | reverse complement strand
GGGTGGCCAGCACGTAGAATTATCAATGTTAGACGGCGCGGTCTATTTTAACTGGCCTGATTTGATGTGGAATTACAGTTTTAAGGGGCAGGGTGTTCAGTACGCCGGCGATCTAGCCGATATCTACGAGATTAGCAAAACCAGCGACGGGGCCATCGTCTCGAATTATTTAGGTGCGGACACCTCGGGCTACGAAACCGATCAGCTAGTCGATTTGCTCGTTGCGAATGAAATACCCGTGTCTAGAGCCAATCGGCGTGAGGACGTGCTGACCGACCCGCAGGTCGAGGCTTCCGAAATACTTCACGAGTTTGAGCATCCTAGAGGAGGGCCGATGTCTCTTCCCAGGAGTGCCGCTAAATTCAGTAAGTCTCCAGAATTGCCTCAACAACCCTCGGCCGAGCTGGGCCAGCACACCTACGAAATACTTAAAACGGTGGGCCTAGAACTGAGCGAAATGAAAGAGCTTTCACGCCTAGGGGTGATTGGCTGATCGTCTACATAATCGAGCATTAAAAAGGCTCCCGAAGGAGCCTTTTTGCTAGCGCGGAACGCTGGTCTATCCCCGAATAAAGTCGCGGATTACGGTGCCAGGTCTGGCATCTGTATATTCGCAGTTTTCTATAACGACCTTGCCACCAACGATCGTCGCGTCGTATCCCTTACTTTTAACGATATATCTACCACCATTGTGTGGTAGATCATTCACGTATTCCGGCTGGCACGACCTCAAATTTTCATAATCAATAACATTAATGTCAGCATGCCAACCTTCTTTCAACATGCCTCGTTCCTTGAGTCCAAGGATATCAGCTGACTTACCCGATATTCGGTGAACCGCTTCAGGGAGTGTATAAACACCGTGTTTACGAGTTAACTCACTAAGTAAGATGGTTGGCGAATCCGTGTCAGTAAAGATCCCGACATGTGCGCCCGCATCACCGAGCATCGGAACGACCTGCGGTAAACGCATATAATTCCACTGATTTTCCAGATTTCCACCAAACGCCCAGAAGTTAAAAAATTCTTTCCCTTCCGAGGCCAGCAGACGTTCAACATAGACTTCTACGACATCTTTACCAGCCGCTTCCGCGAGTTGTCCAAGGCTGGCTTTTTTGTGTAGGTCGAGATCAGGTGTCTCATCTAAGCCAAACGGATGAAGCATATGAGCTACATCCTTCAAGTCTCCAGATGCAATTCCATCGCTGATTAATTTTTTCCTGGTGTTTTCATTTCTCAACGCATCGACTCGATCAGCGATCGTCGGTAAAGCCATCAGCTCTTTCCAGGAATCGCAAGTTCTTGTGAAAGGAGACAGCTGCGCTAAACCAAAGAACGCACCACTGGGTCTAGTGTGACAGATTGACGCGAGCCTTTTACCGTCTTGGTTTTGTTCTTCAAAGAATTTTTGCCAGTGAGAAACACCGCCGTCTCCCTGGGGTCCTGTGCCCCCAGAAAAGAGTACCTGGCAGCCGAGCTCTGTTCCCTGACGGAACATCTCTTTTTCCGTCTCAAATCGAGTTGCCATATCGTTGGCAGATTGGAATAGGGCCCCTGTCCCGCCTCCGTCAACGACTGCTCTTTGGATGGCTTGGGTTTCTCTCAAGTCAGCCCAGGTCCCTGGTGTACAGCGTCCGTCGGGAACGGTGTGTTGTAGAAAACGCGAAGTAGAAAAGCCGACCGCGCCTTCCTCCATCGACTGCTTGACCATTTGAGTGATATGTTCGAGTTCTCTATCGTCTGGCTGGACGCCCTCGTCCATGCTCTTGTCTCCCATTGCCTCCAGGCGAACCGCTGAATGACCGACTAGGCCCACCACATTAAGCGCTGGATTAAGGGACTCAATACAATCAAGATATTCACCATAAGATTCCCAGTTCCAGGGAAGTCCGTCCATGATTGCATTTGCAGCGATATCTTCAACAGCCTCCATCAGTTCAGCCAGATATCTATGATTTTTCTTGGTGACTGGCGCGAAGGTGACTCCGCAGTTTCCAATTAGCGCGGTAGTAACTCCATGATAGGAGCTAGAGCTCATTTGAGGGTCCCAGCCAACTTGTGCATCAAGGTGAGTGTGAAGGTCTACGAAGCCGGGCGTTACGACTTTGCCAGTCGCATCGATAGTTTTTGCAGCCTCTTTATCGCTTAGGTCGCCAATGCGCGTAATCTTCCCATTGTCGATCGCAATATCTGCTTTTATACCGTCTGCACCGCTGCCGTCGATGACAGTACCACCCGCAATGATCATTTCGTGAGACATGTTGACACTCCTCCTAATTTTTTGATGACGTCCTACTACTTAAGGCTCGACGCGTTTCTACTCGTCTACTAATTCTAATGTTTTGAATTTTTTTTTCAAATTAGGCAATCTGTAGTTGACGCTAACTAAAGTCACAGAAAAGGTTTTGATTCTAGAGCCTTCGTTTGTTGGTTAACCGGAGATGGTATGGAAGTAGAAAATAAAGTAGTGCCAAACCAAGAGCAGATGGCTGGTTTTTCTGAAGCCGGACCGGATGGGCCAATTTATATGGTCAACCTGCTTAGATTTAAGCATAAAGCTGAGTATCAGGATGGCAGAGAGACTGATTTGTCGGGGCGCGAGGCGTACGGGTTGTACGCGGAAGGTGTCACTAAGCTGTTGGCTGAAGTCGGGGGATCGGTCGTGTTTAATGGTGGGGTGGAGCGGCTGATGCTTGGCGAAGTGGAGGATCTTTGGGATTCCATTGCAATCGCTATGTATCCATCTAGAGGCGCGATGCTCAAAATGATGATGGCCGATGGTATGAAAGATATCTCAGTTCATCGGGAAGCCGGATTGGAAGGCCAACTCAATATTGAAACTACCTCGGATGGAATACCGAACCTGTCATTGTGAAAGCGTTGATAGAGCGGATTAAGGTGGCCTATTCCTTCCAAATTACGCCATTTTCGATGAGTTCATGGATCTGATCATTATTAAATCCTAGTTCAGCTAAGATTTCTTCTGAATGCTGTCCCCCAGTGGGTGCAGCACCGAGGTGGTCGATTCCACAACTAAATAGTACGTTGGGGCCGTGACGCTGATAATCGCCCCAGTTCGGATAATTGGTTTTTTTCGATAGGTTCAACGATTGTATTTGTTCATCTTCGAGCCAAAATTGAGAGGGCGCGAGCCCGTCCGCCTGAACACAACCAATCCCTTCCGGGGCGAAGAGTTTTTCCCAGGCCAACGCGGGTTGGGTTTTAAACAACGCCTCTAGTTTTGCGGTTAATGCGTCATTGTCGGTCGCTTGATCAATTTCAAGAGTATCAATACCGTTTTTAGACAAGATCATAGAAAATCGGTCTTTTTCTTGATTGGTAATCAGCGCGAGAAAGACCCACTCGCTATTTGCGCACTCGTAAAGCCGGTAGGTTGGCGACAATCCGTGCATGAGATCATCGGCAAGTGCCCTCGGTGCTTTGCCAGGGTAAGATAGAAAGTCGTCGTGGTTGGCGTAGGCGTTGGCGCCGAACATATCCATAAAGATTTGTTGTCCATCGCCAGTTGTCTTCCTCGCCATTAGGCCCAGCATTACGGAAGAGCACACGACCATCGCCGTGTTTGGGTCAGGATTTACTTCATTGGCACGCATGAGGCGTTTGGTCCACAAGCGGAGGTTCTCCATATCTTGGACCTCGGTGGGCAGCTTTTCACCCATCTGATAGACGACCCCGCCCATTGCTGCACCGGGTATCGGGTGGGTGCTGGGCCGCAACGCACCGGGACCATCTGGCCCATAGCCGTTGCTTTGAAGATAAATTATTTGAGGATTAAGTTTGCTAACGCTCTCATAGCCAATACCTAAACGTTCGGGGACGCCGGGACGAAAGTTGTGTATCAGGACATCAGCGGACTTGATTAGGTCGAGGATGATTTCCTTTCCCTTTTCAGATTTTAGATTGAGTCCGATGCTCCTTTTTCCTCCGTTTACGCGAGCAGAGCCTAGGCCCATCAACAGACCCCGGAAAGGATCTCCCCCGACAGGTTCGATCTTGATGACTTCTGCGCCCATGTCCGCCAGAAAAGAGGAGCCTAGGGGAGCGGCAATGATCGTCGCGATTTCGACCACTTTGATGCCCTTCAAAGGGGGTTCAGTCGAGGCTTTTTCGGTCGGTTTAGATTTGGGTGTGGTTTCCCATTGTCGGACCAAGTCGTCATTCCTTGATGCCTCACCACCGGGCCAACCAGGTGTCTTGGCTAAGCGAGCAAGCGGCCCAAGCTGCAACCCGCCATCTGGTCTTTTTACGACGTGGCCATTTGCAACGATGTCGGGATCATGAAGTGCCTGTTGTGTGTTTTGATACGTGGTGGCGACGACGCCACCATTTTCGATACACGCTTGGATCCACTCCGAAGCTGGCTTTTCTTGAATTCGACCGAGCATTCTTTCTCGAAAGGCCTCATGTTTTTCTGGGTCTATGAGTAACAGCTGCTTGGGCTCGAAGTCCGGATCGGTCACTACGTCCATCAGGTCTGTGACGAGCAGGAAATTGTCGAATAAATGAGGCAGCAGGTTGCCAAATTGTACCCAATTACCATCGCCAGCTTGAGTTGGGTGATAATACAAAGAAGGCATCGGCGGCTCATTATTATCGGACGCGGCAAACATTTCAGCAAAGAGTTCCGGAAATTGTGCTCCGATCATGATGCCCATCTCGTAGGGGAGCATTCCTTGAAGCAAACTGGTTTCGACGAGTCTGCCTTCTGATTTCGAGTCTCGATTCAGCAATGCCGCCAAGATACCCGAAACCGTCGATTGGGCGCACGCGTGAATGCCCACCTGTAGGGTAGAGAAGACGGGGCCGGAGCGGTCAACGATGCCCGAGAATACCTGCATCCTGCCACTCGCTGCCGCTACTACGTGCTCGTACCCAGGGTAATTAGCTTTTGGACCTTTGCCACCAAAGCCGGTTATGTGAGATAGAATAAGATGAGGGTGTTTTTGGTTCAGCTGTTTAAAGCCCAGGTTTCTTTTTTCTAATGCGGCCGGACGCCAATTGCAGACGAGTACGTCGCTTCCCGCACATAGTTCCTGAAATCGATTGAAATCATCATCTTTATCCAGATCGAGCGAGATCAAAGTTTTGCCTCTGCGCCACATGGGCGCGGCGGGCAAATCAACTAAAGGGTCTTCGTCGGGGCCTTCGATAAGGATTACCTCGGCGCCGAAGTCCGCGAGGATCATGGTTGCGAGACCGCCGGCCGGCCCGCGGGTAAGATCCAATATTCGTATTCCTTCAAGCGCCTTTGTCAAATCATTCCCCCGAAGTTGACGAGAATCGCAGACGGAAAGATAACAACAATTCGAGCCAGCGCCAAAGTTCTTTTATTTTTGCGAAGCTGTTGATTGGCTTTTTCTATAGGCGCTCGGCTGCTTTTTATCTGATATGATTTTGAGATTACGAAAAGGAGGAATTATGTACGAAGACATTAAATATGATGTTTCGGATCCGGTCGCTACGATCACGTTGAATCGACCAGATGCGCTGAACGCGATTACCGGTCGAATGCAAGCCGAATTAAAACATGCGCTCGCCGCAGCTGAACAAGATGAGTCTGTCGTTGGAATCGTTTTGACAGGAGAGGGTAAAGGGTTTTGTGCGGGCGCCGATATCGGTGGGCTTCAGGCTACAGCATCGGGTGAGCGCGGTGCGGGAGAAGACTTGAGTGAATTTGAAGCAAATCCCGGAAACCCGGTCATGGGAGAAGACTTTGCGGTGACCTTTTCTTACATTCCAACCATCCGTAAACCGCTGATTGCGGCGATCAATGGTGCCTGTGCTGGATTGGGTTTTGTGTTTGCCTTGCTCTGTGACATGCGATTTGTAGAGCGTCAGGCAAAGTTCACGAGCGCATTTGTGAATCGAGGTTTGATAGCAGAGCATGGCTCGAGCTGGGTCTTGCCTCGCCTGTTAGGCACCTCGCGAGCGTTGGATTTGTTGTGGAGCGGAAGAAAGTTTACCGGTGACGAGGCTGAGCGATTGGGTCTGGCTGATCGTCTTTGTGATGAAGGCTCTTCAAAACAGCAGGCTAGCGACTACATTAAGATGCTCGCCGAAACCGCTGCGCCAGAATCGATAAAAGTGATCAAAGCGCAAGTCTACCGTCATCTCAACATGTCATTGGGCCCTGCTATGACCGAGAGTAACGAGTGGATGGCAACATCTCTAAAAGGGGACGATTTTAAAGAAGGCGTGAGTTCCTTTGTTGAAAGGCGACCGCCTAACTTTAAGCGCGTCACCGATTAATTCAAAAGGTGTGGCTCCCAAACAACTAAGAATATTTGGGAGCTTTTGATACCATCATCTTGGGCTACCTGGCAAATATACTGCTCGACTATGGTTTATCAGTTTCTGATAAAACAGGGGGCTCTTATTACAGATAACAATCCGTTCAGGGAAATGAATTTCTTGGGGTTCGCTGCGATCTCCTTCTTGTTCTTTGCGACTTTTCCGTTGTCTCTTGTGTTTTCATTGGTTGTTTTCGGAATAGAGACGACAAAACAATTACTACTCATGCTCTTAGAAGAATTCTTGCAAACGCTGTTCATTATGGTCTGTGCGATGGTCGGCGTGATCGGCGCTGTTTATTATTATGTATGGCCGTGGATCACGAGCCTGTTTAGTTAGAAACTGCTCATTTAGTTGATTCCAGCGTTCAGCAGACGGGTTTCTCTGTTCTAAGGTACTTATGTTTGATTAAAGACTGGGTCGCGTTTTTCGAGAAATGCGCGCATGCCTTCTTGCGAGTCGGGCGTGCCGCGGTTTTCCCTTACCGCATTTTTTTCTGCTTCGATTAGTTCGCCCAGCGTTTTTTCTCTGCCGTCGACGATCACATTTAGCATGCTTTTAACAGCCTGAGCCGGCATTTCTGCGAGGCTTTTGGCGAGTTCAAGCGCTTTGTCTTTGAGTTGGTCGATTGGCCAGACTTCGTGAACCAGTCCTATGCGGAGGGCCTCGGGCCCGCTGATTTTTTTTGCTCTGAGAATCATGTCGAGTGCATGATGCTCTCCAACACACTTGGTAAGTCGCGCGCTTCCGCCCCAGGCCGGGACCGCGCCTAAATCTAATTCCGGTAGCCCAATTTGTGCTCCTTCTTCGGCGGCCAACCGAAAATGGCACCCCAAGGGTATTTCGAGTCCGCCACCTAGACAGTAACCGAACAGGGTTGTCACCCAGGGTTTTCCCATTGTCTCAATCGACCGGATGACGCGCAGCCGCTGCGCAAAAACTGCCTCGGCACTGCCCATTCGCTTTATTCCCTCGGGAAGCTGTTTTAAGTTCATCCCAACAGAAAAATTTTCGGATCCAGAAGAAGTTAATAAGACAGCACGAACGTCGGGGCTGTTGGATATTTTGGTGACCTGGTTGTCGAGTTCATCCATAAAATCAAGCGACATCCGGTTGAACGGGGCATCGTTGATGGTTAATCGGATAACCGCACCGAGAGTTTCTATTAAGAGTGGCTCGCTCATATGTCGTACTTTTAGTAATTTAAGTAACGAATTTAGCTCCTGTAGAAGATTCGTCAACTCCTATCGACTAACTAACTCTTCGTTGGTTCTTGCTTTGATCCAACTGTTGGGGTCGTGCGATCTCGCGAGCAGAAGTTGTTGGTTTGGTTGAGAAAATTGGCGGGAGATCAGAGGGCCCGGCCAGGGCCCTCTTCTTTTTACCTTTTTTTAGATTAATTTGAGGGAATATTTGCGATATCAAATTTCCACAAATTCTCACCTGAACAATTGGCATAAGAGCTAAAGTAATCCCTTCTTTCCTTCCAACCACCTTTGCTGGCGATATCGCTTTGGTCTGCAAGTGCTGCTGTCATGTCGGCGTAGCCCACAAGATGCGCAAACTCACCTTGAAGGTCACTCGTTCGAACGCCCCAAGCAGGAGCCGCGATTCCCCAATGGAGAATGTGGGGATTGGCAGGATCGGCGAATGAGCGGTGTTTGGCCATTAGGCTCTCCATGCTCACGTTTTCCTTTTTGCTACACCAATTGAAGCTCAACACGCGACGGTCATCCTCGGAGTACTTGGTGTATTGGTGATAGTAACGATGCAAGGAACGGTTGCAGGTCGCGATTTTGTCTAGGGACGCTTGCACTTTAGCGCCCGAAGCGCTTACAAGAAATTGATCCCAAGCGGCGGCTAATTCATCGAACGCTGCGAAGTCTGCCAAGATGAAATCGATGGTGCTTTGGCGGCTGACGAACAGCGGAGTCATGAGCCCAAAGAAAGAGCTTAATTCGATTTCGTCCTGAAATGCTCGGATAGATGGAATAAGTTTTTCGACATCTTTTAGGGTTTTCCCAGAGTTGAGCGTGCAAAGCGTTAGCTGAGCGGCCTCGATCGTGCCGTTACCCATGGCGTTTGCTTCTGATTGGCTGTGGTGATCAGCATGCGAAGTAGTGCTCATCGTGATTACGGTGCTAAAAAGTGTGAGTAATCCAAGGTTTTTGATTAGCTGGAACATCATTTTCTTTCTCTTGTTATTAATTGAATGGAATATAGAGATTATTTCATTTTGTGCAGTGCGGCCAGCTGGAGAATAGATTACTCGGAAGGAGTTTTTTTGGAATATCTGGTCCGCTGGCGTGGTGTTTTTAGTCAACCCAAGGCATTTACTAATTGATAGTCATTCTCATTATAGCTTACCCTTGCAGCCAATGGTTTTTTTGTTTCCGGTTCAGCGCGAATCGACAAAATAAAGGAAGATTAACTCGATGGATGAAGTGAAGGTGTTAGTTCGAAGGATCGTGTATGCGGTGTTAGTGTGTTGGGCTTCGCTTAGTTCTGCGGATGGTTATCAATTCTATGGTTTTAATGTGAGTGAGAAATCTGAGGTCCGCATAGGACAGTTATTAAAGCGCCCCGATGATTATGTTGATAAGTTGGTTAAGATAGTGGGTTTGGTGAATGATGTTTGTCCAATGCGAGGGTGCTGGGTTGAGGTCATTGAAAATCAAGGTAATGAACGCATTCGTTTCAAGGTTCAGGATGATGTTGTTGTTTTCCCGGTTGAGGCTGTGGGTCAAGAAATTATCGCTGAAGGTATTTTGCGTCGATACGAGATGTCGAAGGATCAGGCTACTCGTTGGTTGGTGCATCTCGCCGAGGAGAAAAATGAATCATTTGATGCGTCAACCGTGACAGGCCCCATGGATTTTTATCAAATTGAAGGAAAGGGCGCTAAGATTGCGCTTTAGTGGTTGAAACAGCGAGTTTAAGGGAGTCAGCGTGAGCAGAATTGCGGATATAAGGGTCGATAGAGGGGGGGTACACCCGTTGGCGGAGAGCAAGGTGAAAAACTTTCTTGAACCCTATGTGAAAGGCTTTATCGAGAATTCTCCTTTTGTGGTCGTCGCCAGTAGTAATACTCAGGGTGATTGTGATGCGTCACCTAAAGGTGGGAAACCGGGATTCGTTAAAATCATCGATGACCGAACGTTGATGATGCCTGACATCGGCGGTAATAATCTCTTTCAGAGTTTTGAAAACTATGAGTCAAATCCAAAGCTAGGTCTGATTTTTATGATTCCTGGCATGGATACGACAGTACGTGTTAACGGTCGGGTCACGGTGGTTGAAAAAGAGCAGTTTGTTCAGCGAGTTAGTGAGCCTGAACTCTACTGGTCCGATCAGAACGCTGGATTTGTACAAGCGACACTCATCGAAGTTGACGAGGCCTATTTCCACTGCCCGAGATCGTTTAAGTTTGCCGGACTCTGGGATACAGAAGTAATCCACGCTAACTCCAGTCGAAATATTGCATCGCTGAAAAGCTAGATCGACTTGTCGTTTATTCTTGAGGAGTTGATATATGTTTATTGCGATGAATCGTTTCAAAATCAACCTGGGTTTTGAAGAAGGCTTTGAAAAAATATGGCGAGAAAGAGAATCTCATCTAGAGGAAGTTCCGGGTTATCAGTCGTTTGCTTTGTTGAAAGGAGAAACGAACGAAGATCATACACTCTATGCTTCTCATACGATTTGGGATTCGCGAGAGTCTTTTCAGGCGTGGACTCAATCGGAGTACTTTAAAAAAGCACATGCGCAAGCACACGCACCAAAGGGAACCTATCAAGGTCACCCAAATCTCGAGGTGTTTGAGTCAGTGATAGAGGGGACCGAAGTGGTGTCTCGAAAAGAAACTGATACTAATAATGAAGACTTGAAGGAAGTAGAAGGCCGGACCATGTTGTTACCGGAAGAAAAAGAAGAAATTATCAGCCATATGAATAGTGATCATGCGGATGCGGTGCTGACATACGTTCATTATTATGCCGGTATAGCCGATGCGACCAGCGCCACACTGGATAAAATAACGGAGGAAATGATGTCGATCTCGATTGGGGACAGTCAGTCCCCGCTAGAGATACCATTAGCTAGACGGGTTTCTAACATTAAAGAGGCCGAGCACGTTATGGTGGAGATGGTGTTTTCCGCGCGTGCCAAGCTTGCCGAGAATTCTTGATTATTTGATTAGCCTAGAGCGGGCACTTTCCACTGATTGAGGTAAGTGATTTCTTCGGGCGCCTTTCGCTTGGCAGGATGGAATCTTTCTCCGGTGAAATAGGCGGTCGGCAGCAGCGCGATTTGGGTCACCGTGTCCGGTATACCAAGAATTTTGGAAGCGTCGTTTTCGTGGTAAAGATGGAGGGTCGTCCATGCGCTACCAATTCCTCTGGCGCGTAGCGCCAGTTGCAGGCTCCAGATTCCAGGTGTCACAGAACCCCAAAAAGTCGCTTGATCGAACACAGTCGTTCCAGGGCGGTCGTTTCTGAGAGGTATAATCATCATGGGGACTTCGTGAAGGTGATTTAATAAATATATGGATGAATCTACTACGGCACGTTGGGTCTCATCGCTTCCGGCCTCGGCTACCTGCTTTCTGCCGTTTTCGAGATACGCGGTCCCCTCTTTACGATATAAATCTGCGAGTTCTCGCTTAGCCTTTGAGTCGTTGACGATCATCCAGCGGTTAACCTGGGCATTTCCTCCGATCGGTGCCCGGGAGGCGACATCGATGCAGTGCAAGACGACATCGATAGGGACCTCTCTACTGAGATCCAGCCTTTTACGTACTTGCTTGGTGGTCATCAACAACCGATCGATCTCATTTAGGTCAAAATCGCTCATAATCTGGTCTCCCTGGCATTAGATTGTTCAAAACTTGAGTTAGACAATAGCAAACAAGTCTCCGTTGAGGCAGGATTGGACCATAAAGCTTGAGGAGAGGATTGATGGCGATAGACGAAGAAGTGGCGTTTTGGTCGACGAAGAGTCAGGCAAAAGGTATCAAAGACGGTGAATTTTCCAGTAGAGAGCTGCTCGAGATGATAATCGGTCGCATCGAATCGATCAATCCAAAGCTCAATGCGGTTGTGACGACGGAGTTTGAACTAGCAAGAAAATTGGCGGACGAAGCCGACGCTCAGGTAAAAGCTGGCCAAGACTTGGGGCCGCTTCATGGCGTGCCTATTTCCGTAAAAGATGCGTTGGAGACCGCGGGTATCCGCTCGACTGGCGGCGCTACTGAGTTGCATAATAATGTTCCAGATCGTGATGCGGCAGTGGTAAAGGCGGTAAAAGATGCGGGCGCGATCGTCTTTGGAAAGACCAATTTACCGCGATGGTCGGGAGACATTCAGGCATTCAACGACATGTTCGGCACCACGGTTAACCCTTGGAACGCCGATCGTGTCCCTGGTGGCAGTTCTGGAGGAGCGGCGGCGGCCGTTTCGGCTGGCCTGAGTTCCTTTGAGATAGGCACCGATATTGGTGGCTCGATTCGATTTCCCGCGTCGTTTTGTGGAATCTACGGCCACAAACCGAGTTTTGGTATCGTTCCATCGACGGGGTATATAGACCATGAGGCGGGCGGTACGACCGAGGCTGATGTCAATGTAATCGGGCCAATGGCCCGCGCTGCCGAAGATCTGGAATTATTGCTGGAGCTGATGATGCGTAAAGAGGGACCTTTGGTCGCATCTTTAGCGCCAGCGAAAGAGGTCGGTTCGCTCAAAGTCGCGGCTTGGTTGGACGATCCTTTTTGTCCGGTCGACAGTAAAGTAGGTCCAGTCATGGATGCGGCTGTCTCAAGATTGGAAGCGAGTGGCGTCTCGGTTAATCGTGATGCGCGTCCGGATGTTGATCCCGCAGAGGCATTTGCATTAGGTAGCTGGCTCGTGACCTCGGCGATGTTGCAGTCTATGCCTGAGGAGACGCTGGAAGAGCTGAGCGAAGAGGGGGGTG
>CAZYHH010000069.1:0-12304 GCA_964647295.1 uncultured Pseudomonadales bacterium | reverse complement strand
ATAACTGGAGCTAACGTCTCGAAAGTAGTCCTCATCGCTGATGAAATTATGATCCACTTCTGTCTCGAAAAATCCTAATCGTCCTTGATGAGAAACGCGTCCGCTCCACCGATCAACTCCCTCAAACCCTGACACCTCGAGGCCCTCACGATTCCGGTAATATTCTTCCTTAGTTAAATTGCCATCGAACAACCGATCCCTAAAAACATATCCGCCGGCAATTTCTGTTTGGTGCCAGGCATCACTAAAAGTCGCCGCAACCTTAAGCCCCACTCCCCTTCTACTTATTAATCTCGGCGTTAAGGACAGGCTATTATCATCAGACCAGTTGAACTCATAGGGAACACCTAGCTCTACCCCATCTTCACTAGAAAAACCAACACTAGGAAAACTAAAACCGCCTTTTTGTTGGCTACCCATCGGTATCGGAAGAAATGGTGTATATAGAATCGGTACCCCTTTCAGCCTCAACACTAAATTTCTAGCAATCCCTTTTTTTGCATCGTCATCTATCCTCATCCGAGATGCTGTAAGCGACCAGCTCTCCGCCGATGACGCACAAGTGCTAACTAGAGCTTTGGACAATATCAAGTCGCCATCAGCTTTTTGCGACGTCGACTCAGAATGCAGTCGGATACCTGAATCCTTCAAAAACATTCGTGAGTTATTAACACGCAAAAAACTCTTCTCTGTTTCCAGCCTCGCAGTTTCTCCATGCAACAAAAATTGTGGGCTGATTATTTCGATTCCCTGACCAAAATCAGCAACCCCAGGATCCATCTCAAGATCAACTGTTGGTGCAAAAATGAACCGTTTTCCCTCTTGAATTTTCACACCGCCAAATAATTTTACTTGACCTCGAAACGCTCCTTTCATAGCAGCTGCATCGATCTGGTATCGTCCATGTTGTATGGTCGTTAAGTCGCT
The DNA here is from genome assembly GCA_964647295.1 of uncultured Pseudomonadales bacterium. Lineage (GTDB taxonomy): Bacteria > Pseudomonadota > Gammaproteobacteria > Pseudomonadales > Azotimanducaceae > UBA4421. The sequence goes on along the minus strand of CAZYHH010000069.1, from coordinate 11,377 downwards.
AACCTCAAGTTGAGATGAAGACATAGGCATAATACAAACTTCCTTTGATGCACGGTTTTCTGGCTCGTTCATCCTTACCCAATCCGGTTCGCTTCCATACTTCGAAACAAAGTCCTTTTCCACGAACTCACTTGCAAGACAAATTGGCGCCAAAATCGCCAATAAGGAACAGGTAATGATCAGCCAATATTTCAAAAAGGCCCCTTGTGAAAAAGTTTCCAATTGATCAATCTAGCTACTAATTGAAACCGATTTAGCATCTTTATCTGAATTCTCATAAGCGTATGAATGAAACACAAAAAAGTTGGTGCTCAGAGATCCTAAGCCAATTAGGACATTCTTTGCAGGGACAAGAATTACTCAAAGCGGAAGCCAGCTACAGAACATTTTATCGCTTGTACACAAACACAAGTTCGTTCGTTTTTATGATCAGCCCTCCATCTATGGAAAATAATGCTCAATTCGTCAACCTCTCACAAGTGTTTACCCAACATCATATTCCTGTTCCTAAGGTGCTGGAACATACCCCAGAAATGGGTCACATTCTGATGACAGATGTAGGGAACAAGCATTTCGAGGACATTTATGATACGGAAACCGAGCCTTTAGCAATTAACAATGCGATAGACACGCTCACAGACATTCAAAACATCACCCACGATGGCATCCCTGATTATACTGTGCAGCGATTAGAAGAAGAAATGGCAATATTCGACGAATGGATAATCAAAGAAATGCTAAACAGTACTTATATTAGGGCTTCAGACACAAAATCCAGCAGAATACTGGTTGACCAAACGCAAGAGCAGGATCAGGTCTGCGTACACCGAGATTATCATTGTCGAAACTTGTTATTTTCCAATAATTCTCTCGGAATAGTAGACTTTCAAGACGCTCTAATCGGTCCGGCCTTCTACGATTTGGCCTCTCTTCTATACGATTGCTACCACGAATTCCAAGAAGATCAGGTAGATCAATACTTAACATACTATCTGGCCACTTCAAAAAGACACAAGGACATCACAGTCAGTGCTGCGAAAAGATGGTTAAAACTAACGGCAATCCAAAGGCAAATAAAGGCGATCGGTATTTTTGTTAGGCTATTTCTCAGAGACAACAAGAAAACCCACCTTAAATACGTGCCTAGCGTCTTGAAAAAGCTGATTCAGCTGATGTCAAAGCAACCCGAAATGAAATCTCTGGAAGAGTTGTTTGTATCTATTGAAAAGCCGCTAATACAAAAGGTCTACACGTACTTATGAAAGCCATGATTCTGGCCGCGGGGATGGGCTCACGGTTACGGCCGTTAACCGATGAGACTCCAAAGCCCTTGCTACCGATCGGGAACAAACCATTAATCGAGATCTTAATCGAACAGTTAGCAGCCGCGGGATTTACTTCGCTTGTGGTTAACTTGCACCATCTAGGTCATCAAATACGGGAGCATCTGGGGAACGGTAGCCGCTATAACGTTCAAATAGAATACAGCCTAGAAAACCAATTACTGGAAACTGGCGGCGGCATCAAAAAGGCACTCAATTTATTGGACAACCGGCCATTTATCACAGTAAACGCAGATATTTACACGGATTTCGACTTTTCTACGCTACCCAAAAAACTACCTGCGGACGCTCTGGCACACCTTGTCGTCAAGAAAAGTAATAAAGGCCAGTCTGGTGACTTCATAATTAAGAACAACGAAATCGAATCAAGAGGCAACCAATACACTTACTGCGGAATTGCTCTGATGACCCCAAAACTATTTCAGAACTCGCCTGAAGGAGCATTTTCCTGGACCAGAGATTGGCTCTTCGACCTGCTAGACAAACACCGCTTCACCTCTCAGGAGCACTATGGCCTATGGACCGATATCGGCACGTTAGAACAGTATCAATCAATCCAATAATTCTCCGGCAGACGGCTTCAAAAGATGTCTCTCAGAGTCGAACCAGAGTAGAATGTATTGATGAACGATCCTTGGATAGCTCCATCAATTTTAGCTGCAGATTTCTCTAGACTAGGTGATGAAATCAAAGCAGTTCTTGGGGCGGGTGCCGACCTAATACACTTCGACGTGATGGACAATCACTATGTGCCTAATCTAAGTATAGGGCCACTGGTCTTGCGCTCTCTGGTCAAAGCTGACATCGACTGTCTTTTCGACGTTCATCTTATGGTCAAGCCAGTCGACAGATTAGTCGAAGAATTTCTAGAAGCTGGGGCAGGGATCATCTCCGTTCACCCTGAGACAACGGAGCACCTCAATAGAACACTGACATTGATAAAATCTGGCGGCGCGAAAGCAGGGCTGGTATTTAATCCTTCGACACCATTGGTGATACTCGATGAGGTCCTAGATCTCGTTGATTTAGTATTAATCATGTCCGTTAATCCGGGATTTGGAGGCCAACAATTTATTGACAGTAGCCTGTCTAAATTAAGCGAGGCTCGCAAATTCATCGATAAATCAGGAAGAGAAATTCGCCTAGAAATTGATGGTGGAATAAAAGCCGACAATATCGCGCAGGCGGCCCTAGCAGGCGCTGACACTTTCGTTGCCGGAACCGCTATCTTTGGGTCACCAGACTATGCAAACACAATCGATTCGATGAAAAAAGCCATCGCCGAGAATCGATGAACGAGACCTGGCATAGGCCATACCAAGCTTATCTATTTGATCTTGATGGGACGCTAGTAGATACAGCACCTGACATAGATGCGGCTTTGAATTTTGCGCTAGAACAAGCCGGCTTAAAATCAGTATCTGAAGACCTTACCAGACATTGGGTTGGTCATGGTTCAAAAATCCTAATTACCGAAGCGCTTGACTATCTAAATGTCAGTAGAGATCCAGATGGACTCCTCGGAGACTTCATTGAATACTATGAGAACAACATCGCGAATAGTAGCTTAGCTTACCCCCTTGTCGTGAACACCCTGCAAGCACTAGTTAATCGAGGGGCCAAGCTTGCGGTGGTTACCAACAAGCTGACCAAGCTTACGACGCTACTGCTTCAGAACCTGGATCTTGACCAGTACTTTGAAACAATTGTGTGTGGCGACTCCACCAGTCACCCTAAACCTTCTCCTGAACCAGTGTTCCTGGCAATGGAGAAACTTGGCGTGTCGAAACTAGAAACCCTTTTTGTGGGGGATTCTGTTACTGATGCAAATGCAGCAGCTAACGCGGGTGTTAAAATGGTTTGTATGAAAAACGGCTATAACCACGGAGTAGACGTTTCAACCCTAAATTGCGCCGGCGTAATAGACTCTTTCGACCAACTACTTTAATAATCCTCAAAAGCGGTTTCGTCAAAAATTTGCTAACCTACACTTTTGATCCTGGCTCCTGTGTTTACAGATGACCAATCACAACCCTAAATACAATCGCATCCCTGTGGTACTCGAAACTTTTTCAGATTTGGAAACGCCTTTGTCGGTGTATTTAAAATTAGCCAACGGGCCTTATTCCTATCTCCTCGAATCATCACAAGGTGGAGAAAAATGGGGCCGTTACTCGATAATCGGCCTCCCATCAGAAACCATACTATCTGTCCACGGACAACATGTTGAAGTACGTCATAAAGGGAAAGTGGTCGAATCCCTAGAAACAAAGGACCCGATTCAGTTCATCGAATCATTTCAAGATAGGTATGCAATTGATCATCAGGAAAATTTACCTAGATTTTATGGTGGCTTAGTCGGCTATTTCGGCTATGACACCGTTCGCTATGTCGAAAAAAAAATCAGAGATTCAGCTCCAACCGACCCTTTAGGCACACCAGATATTTTACTAATGGTCAGTGAAGATGTCGTCGTATTTGACAATGTAGACAGTAAGATCCAGTACATCAAGCTTGTTGATCCGGAGATACAAGACGCGGTTTCAACTGCTAAGGCAGAATTGCTCGAACGTTCACAATCACTGAGCAAAAAAAGTATCGGTCAAAAAAAATACTCCGCTTCGACGCAAATAAAGGAATCTGATTTTGTTTCTGAAACGGGGGAAGAAACCTTCAAGAACAGTGTCGAAAAAATCAAAAATTACATAAAAGCGGGCGACGTTATGCAGGTTGTTCTTGCGCAGCGCATGTCCATTCCTTTTAAACTACCCAGCATAGATCTTTATCGAGCACTGAGAGCATTAAACCCTTCTCCATATATGTATTTTATGAGTCTAGATGAGTTCGACATCGTCAGCTCATCACCCGAAATTCTTGCCAGATTAGAAGATGGTAAAATCACCAACCGAACTCTAGCGGGTACTAGGAGAAGAGGAAAGACACCTGAAGAGGACGAAGCTCTAGAAAAAGAGTTGCTCGCCGACCCTAAGGAAATAGCCGAACACCTAATGTTAATCGATCTAGGCAGGAACGACGTAGGGAAAGTTTCAAAAACTGGTTCAGTCGAAGTCACTGAGAAATTCGTTATCGAAAGGTACTCGCATGTGATGCACATCTCTTCAAACGTTGAGGGCTTGCTAAATAGTGACAAAAACGCCTACGACCTACTCAAATCCACTCTTCCCGTTGGCACTCTGTCTGGAGCACCCAAAGTTAGAGCCATGGAAATCATCGATGAATTAGAACCTGTTAAAAGAGGAATATACGGTGGGGCGGTCGGCTATGTTTCTTGGAGCGGAAACATGGATACGGCGATCGCAATTAGAACGGCAGTCATCATGGACGAGACGCTTTATATTGAGGCGGGAGGCGGTATCGTTGCAGATTCAATTCCAAAACTGGAGTGGAAAGAATCAATGAACAAATGTCGAGCGATCTTCAAAGCCGCGGAGCTAGCATCGTCCGGTTTTAACGATAATAGCTCATCGCAATAAACCGTTAAGCCAGGCAAAAATATTGGAAAACGTATCAGATCAAAAAATCTTAGTAATTGATAACTACGATTCTTTTACCTACAACGTCGTACAATATCTATCTGAACTTGGGGCGATTGTCGAGGTACATCGCAATGACGAAATTGGTCTTAGAGAAATCGAAGAACTAACTCCTGATAAAATCGTCATTTCCCCAGGGCCCTGCACGCCCAATGAAGCCGGAATATCTGTGGACTGTGTGACGCATTTTTCTGGTCAAATACCACTTTTGGGAATCTGCCTAGGGCATCAAAGCATCGGCCAAGCTTTCGGCGGAAAGGTCATCCAAGCTCGAGAAGTCATGCATGGCAAAACGTCCCTAATCCACCATGACAATGAAGGCGTGTTCAAAGACCTTCCCAATCCGTTTGAGGCTACGAGGTATCACTCACTGATCATCGAGAAGTCATCATTACCTAATTCTCTACAAGTAAGCGCATGGACTGGGGCCGAAAATCAGGTTGATGAGATTATGGGGATTAGGCACAAAGATCTTCCTATTGAAGGTGTTCAGTTTCATCCTGAATCAATCTTAACGCTGCCAGGACACAACCTGTTGCGGAACTTTCTAAATTCAACACAGGATACTTAATGGACATCCAAGATGCTCTCGCAAAAATCGTAGAAGGCAATGACTTAAGTCGTGAAGAGTCATCAGAGGTCTTTAACGTCATCATGACTGGAGGGGCAACCGACGCGCAAATTGGGGCATTTTTATCTGCAATGCGCGTAAAGGGAGAGACACCTAGCGAACTTGCCGGGGCTGCTTTAACCATGCGTAATCTCTCGACCAAGGTCGAACTGCCACCGACCAAAAATCTAGTAGACACTTGTGGCACTGGAGGCAGTGGATTAAAACTTTTTAACATTTCTACGGCCGCAGCTTTCGTCGCTTCAGCCGCGGGTGCGATTGTCGCAAAACATGGCAACCGAAAAATGACTAGCTTTTGTGGAAGCGCAGATTTGCTAGAAGCCGCAGGAGTAAACCTCGATTTAACAGCACCTCAAATTAGTCAATGTGTAAAAGAGATTGGCATAGGGTTTATGTTTGCTCCCGCTCATCACAGCGCCATGCGTCATGCAGGCCCTGTCAGACAGGAGTTGGGCATTCGAACTATGATGAATATTCTGGGGCCCATGACCAACCCGGCTGGCGCAAAACGACAGGTGATCGGCGTGTTCAGCCCAACGTGGCAACTTAAAATCGCGGAAGTACTGCAGATTTTAGGCAGCCAACATGCGCTGATTGTTCACAGCGAAGGACTAGATGAGATTCGTCTAGACAAACCCTCTGATATCGTCGAGCTCAAAGACAATAAGATTTCTCAATACTCCATTAGTCCTTCGGATTTTGGTATCAACACAGCCAATTCCGAGGATCTACAACACCTTTCGGCAAACTCAGTCGAAGAAAGCCTTCAACTCGTTACAGAAAGTTTGAGTAACCCAAAATCACAAGCAGCAAGTATCGTCGCTCTCAATGCAGGAGCCGCAATCTACGTTTCCGGCATCGCTGATAATCTAGCTTCAGGGGTAACAACCGCGCAGCATGTAATCGCGGAGGGAAGTGCTAAGAAGAAATTAGATGAATTAAGCCAATTGTCCAGCTCGATGAAATAGCAGATGAGCGATATCCTTAAACAAATTCTATTGACCAAACGTGAGGAAATCGAGGCGAAACGCCATTCTGTTTCGCTACTCAAGCAGGAAGCAGCTGCAAAATCTCAAGCTAAACCTCGAAGCTTTAGTGATGCCCTAACATCTGCTGCCAACCAGAACCAACTTGCAGTCATAGCTGAAATCAAGAAGGCCTCGCCAAGCCAAGGGATTATCCGTCCAGTTTTTGACCCTGTGCAAATTGCACAGTCATACGAAGAACACGGAGCGACTTGCTTATCCATACTGACTGACTCACAGTATTTTCAAGGGTCAGATGAATTCATTGCTCAAGTTAAAGAACAAGTTCAACTACCAATACTTAGGAAGGATTTCGTTATTGATCCCTATCAAGTATATGAAGCAAAAGCCATCGGCGCGGACTGTATTCTTCTAATCGTAGCCGCACTTGAAAAGGAAATGTTGAAAGACCTTTTCGAGCTAGCGCGATCGCTGCGACTCGACGTTCTAGTCGAAGTTCATGACGAGATTGAACTGAATAAAGCTCTAGAATTAGACTTGACTTTGATTGGTATCAATAACAGAAACCTAAAAACCTTCGAAACTAACTTGAGTACCACGATCGAACTGCTTCAACACATCCCTTCAGAGATTACCGTCGTCACCGAGAGCGGTATCCGAAGCAAAGAAGACATAGCCCTAATGCAAAACAATCAAGTACATTGTTTTTTAGTAGGCGAGACGTTTATGCGTTCAGAAGTTCCAGGCGAGGCCCTCAAGAGCCTCTTTTACTCTTGATGAACATCTAGCTGGTTTTGACTACCTAAATAATAAGTGGCTTAAGAACAAAAACAGTTTATTCAAAATTTGTACGTGGATTTGGTCATCAGTCCTGCAATAACTTTCATACCGTTTTTTGTGCGCTCGCTAAACTCGCTACCCCCAAAAGCCAAAGCCTCCTCTCCATGACGCCTTTCATCCTCACGCATTTGTTCCAAAACAGCACGACTGCGTTCGTCATTTTCAGGTAGAGAATCCAGGTGTTCCTCAATATGTTCAACAACACGATCTTCGGTTGCCTCGACAAATCCCAGACTATATTTATCGCCCAACAGACCTGTTAATGCACCGATACAAAATGAGGAGACATAGAAAAAGGGAGTAAGAAAACTCTGGCGACTGTCCAACTCCTCTAAACGAGAGGAGCACCATGCAAGATGATCTCTTTCCTCTTCCCCAGCTTTTTGCAACTTCTTCTTAACCGACTCACTACTAGCAGTCAGCGCCTGTCCTTCATAAAGAGCTTGCGCACAAATCTCACCTACATGATTGACCCGCATCAACCCTCCAGCGTGCAGCCGCTCAGCGTCAGACATCTCATTGCTTGGAATGTCTTCGGCAGGATTAGGTCTGGAGCTTTGGTAGTTACCCGATAGCGTTTTGAGTCCCTTATCCAAGGCAACGATAATCGTATCGACTACATCCTCTCCATCTCTTTGGCTATTCATATCGCATCATCTCTACCGGTTAATAGCACGATGCCCAATGTCCTTGCGATAGTAGTGATTATCCCACTTAATCCCATCGATGCGGGAATACGCCAACTTTGCTGCAGAGACCACGCTCTCTCCAATACCAACTACACACAATACACGGCCCCCATTTGTTTTTATTTCCCCTCCTTTCTCAACCGTCCCAGCATGAAAAACCTTGGTGTCCAGGAGTTCAAGTTCTAACCCTTCAATCGAATCACCCTTACGATAGTCCAGCGGATAACCGCCTGCAGCCATGACGACCCCAAGAGCAACCCGGTCATCAAATCTGAGCTGATAGTTTCCAAGATCTCCGGACACCGCTTTTTCGCAGGCCTCCAGCAAATCTGATTGAAGACGATACATAATTGGTTGAGCCTCAGGATCACCAAAACGACAGTTAAATTCGATTACCTTCGGTTGCCCGCTCTTATCAATCATCAAACCCGCATACAAAAACCCGACATACGGACTTCCTTCTTCAATCATTCCCTTCAGGGTCGGTTTAATAATTTGTTCCATCACTCTCTCATGTACCCGTTGATCAACAACAGGCGCCGGCGAATAAGCCCCCATCCCGCCGGTATTTGGACCCAAATCTCCTTCATCTCTGGTTTTGTGATCTTGAGAAGAAGCAAATGGAATAGCTGTCCTACCGTCACACAGACAGATAAAGCTCGCTTCTTCTCCCTCCAAAAATTCTTCAATAACCACCTGTTTTCCAGCATCACCAAAAGCTTCTCCACTAAGCATTTCTTTCAAAGATTCAATCGCCTCTTTGACAGTCTTTGCAATTACAACACCTTTACCGGCCGCTAAACCGTCTGCCTTGATTACAATGGGCGCTCCTTGTTTTTCCACATACCTGATCGCCATTTTCAAATCATCAAAGGTTTCAAAAGCGCCTGTCGGAATTGAGTATTTTTCAAGAAATTGCTTCGTAAACGCTTTTGACCCTTCCAGCTGGGCCGCTTTTTTCATTGGTCCAAAACACGGCAGGCCTTCTTTTTGAAAATAGTCGACGATCCCCTCAACCAACGGAACCTCCGGGCCAACCACGGTAAATTCCACTTGCTCTTGCCGTACTCGGTTGATTAGTGCATCAAAATCACTGGTATCAATATCAAGATTCCTGACTTTCGATTCAAGAGAGGTCCCCGCGTTACCCGGAGCAACTAATACCTCACTTACCCGATCTGAAAGACTAAGCTTCCAGGCCAATGCATGTTCTCTTCCTCCGGACCCTATAACCAATACCTTCATTTACGCTTTTATCCGAAATTTTTAGTGACGAAAGTGCCGAATACCCGTAAAGACCATCGCGATGCCATGCTCATCGGCAGCAGCGATGACTTCTTCATCTCGCATCGAGCCGCCCGGCTGAATAACAGCCCTGATCCCCTCGTTTGCAGCAGCATCGATACCGTCTCGAAAGGGGAAAAAGGCGTCAGAAGCCATCACGGAACCTTCAACCACCAACCCTTCTTCTCTGGCCTTCAAGCCAGCTATCTTCGCGCTGACCACTCGACTCATTTGACCTGCGCCCACTCCAATGGTTTGCCTATCTTTGGCATACACAATCGCGTTGCTTTTAACGTACCAGGCCACCTTCCAAGCAAACAGGAGATCCATCATCTGCTCATCGCTTGGTGAAACATTACTCACCACTTTCAGCGCATCTGAATCCAGGCAAATCAGATCGGCGCTTTGAACCAGCATACCTCCGCCAACCTTCTTATATGCCATAACTTCGTTTTTGCCTTCCAGATCTCCACACTCCAGCAGACGGACATTCTTTTTTTGCTGCGCGATTTCAATTGCCGCTGGATCGATAGTCGGCGCTATCAACACCTCAACGAATTGATTTTCGAGCACCTGTGCCACCGTCTCCGCATCAGCGTTGCGATTAAACGCGACGATCCCCCCAAAGGCGGAAGTCGGGTCTGTAGAAAACGCCCTTCGATAGGCATCCGATACGGTTGCCGCCGTGCTAACACCACAAGGGTTGGCATGTTTGACAATAACGCAAGCAGGCTCATCAAATACCTTGACACATTCCAACGCCGCATCCGTATCGGCAATATTATTATAAGAGAGCTCTTTACCTTGTAGTTGGCGATAGTTAGCAATGACACCGCTCGGAACATCATTGGCTTGACGATAAAACGCGGCGTTTTGATGTGGGTTCTCTCCGTAGCGGAGCTCTTCTAACTTCTCATATGCTAATGTAAGTGAATCCGGAAACTGGTCTTCTCTACCTAAATAACCTGCCACAGTCGCATCATATTGGGCTGTATGACGAAAGGCCTTAATTGCCAGTTGCTTTCGCATTTCGAGTGATGGTTCTCCCTCATCCAACTCATGGATTACGCGCGGATAATCCGCCGGATCGACGACCACCATCACATCATCAAAATTCTTGGCTGCCGAACGTATCATCGCCGGCCCACCGATATCGATATTTTCAATCGCTAGCTCTTCGGTGCAATCTTCGCGCGATATGGTCTGAGCGAAGGGATATAGATTCACTACAACCAAATCGATAGCACGGATCTCATGTTCCTTCATGATTTGATCATCTATCGACCTGCGACCGAGAATACCTCCGTGTACCTTGGGGTGTAGGGTCTTCACGCGACCATCCATCATCTCGGGGAATCCCGTTACACTGGAGATTTCCTCAACTAAGATACCGGCTTTACTCAACGTAGCATGAGTGCCGCCGGTAGAAATCAGCTCTACACCTTGATTCACTAATTTACGGCATAAATCCTCTATGTCAGTTTTATCCGAGACACTGACAAGCGCTCTTTTTATCTCCAATCGTCAATCCTTAATAACTATGCCCGAGTCTATCCTCTAATTCTCCTTGACCAAGAAAATCAGTCAATTCAGACGGCTCATCGATGCTCATCGCTTTACGTATCAGGTCACCACAACCGAAATTGATCAGGTAGGCTTTTATATGTTTCTTCATCATCCTTAAACCCATCTTCATTCCATAAAATTCATAGGCAAGATGCACATGCCGATCCATAACTTTCAATTTTTCTCGTAACGTCAGACTAGTCTTTGCAGTAAGCTCTCTAAAAATCCATGGTTGACCAATAGCACCGCGCCCCAACATAACACCATCAGCTAAAGATTTTTTTAACGCAGACTTAGCCGATTGCTCACAGCAAATATCGCCATTAACCAAGAATGGTATGCTAAGCGAAGATTTTAGTTCTGCGACTCTTCGGTGATCAACAATACCCTTAAATCGGCAAGCTCTGCTCCTACTATGGATGACCACCATCTGGGCGCCAGACTCCTGAGCTATCATAGCGGCCTCAATGCCTGCATGGTCATC
>CAZYHH010000068.1:9681-12355 GCA_964647295.1 uncultured Pseudomonadales bacterium | reverse complement strand
TTATGCCCAGCTATCCACGGAACAAGTACTAATGCGCAATTGCGAATGATAGATTCTAAGCTCTAAAACCCCAAAAGCATTTGATTAAAAATGGAAGAATTATGTAGTTAAACCCTGGTCAATAGGGTGATCTAGTTCCATGGCTTTTTAGTAGAAGATACGTTGGGATGATTTTGGTCGAGGTTTTTCAGACAAGGATTGTCATCGCTGAACCCACCCTCCGCTGAAGGGAATCGCCTGGCCCACAAAAAAATCGCTATCATCGGAGGCGAGAAACAGAGCGAATTTAGCGTCTTCTTCGGCAGTCGCCAGCCTACCCAACGGGACCTGGCGATGAAGAGAATTGAGAAAGGATTCTTTTTCGCGCAGCTCTGGGGGGTAATAGACCGGATTCTCAACATAGTTTTGAGCGATCAGGTTGACTTGAATGTTGTGCGGCGCGACTTCAACCCCGAGCGACTGAACATAGCCTACCTGCGCTGCCCTCGCAGCACTGTAGGCAGTGAGCGTTTTGAGACCTCTCAAGGCGGTGGCGCTTCCGTACACAATAATCTTCCCGCGTTTACGTTTGATCATTTGCGGAAGTATTGCCTGCGATAGTCGATGGAGAGGGTGGACCATCGTGTCGAAAGTTTTTAACCACTGATCTTCTTTTAGATCAGTCGCCATGATGCCGCTGTAGTTTGGAGAAGCAAGATTTGCGATTAACACGTCAATATCACCGCTTTCCGAGATTAATTCTTCGCACCGGCCTTTTTGTGTTAGATCTGAATTATCCTGTATGACGTTTGCGCCTTCTTCGCTGAACACATCGATGGTCGCCGGACCCATGTAATCCTCGCACTGTGTGACTAATATTCTCTTGCCTTCTAACCTATTATTCATGATGCTTAAACCTCTGTTGTGGGTGCGATTAAAGGAGTGACAAATGCCTTTGCAGTCCACACAATACAACCCCATTTGCGATAAAGAAAATAGTATTGGATGTTCTACAACTTTTCGTTAGTGGTGTGTCACAGGGTTGCGTCTATGGATTGATAGCACTGGGCTTTGTGTTGATTTACAAAGCTACGGAAATGGTCAATTTTGCTCAGGGCGATGTGATGATGCTTGGAGCCTACATCGGGTTGACTTTGGTGAATTCGTTTGACGTCTCTTACCTCTGGGCGGTTCCGGTTACCGCGCTATTAATGGCATTTGTAGGTGTAATGCTTGAACGCGTATTTTTTCGGCCCATGATAGGAGAGCCTCACTTCGCAGTTCTCATGCTGACGATTGGTTTGGGTTTTGTGCTCAGAGCCTTTGCCGGGGCTGTGTGGGGTAGTGAACCAAAGTCAGTTGAGACCCCTTATTCGGGAATAGTTTTTAGATTCGATAGTTTGGTCGTAGGTTATGAAAACTTGGTTATCATTGGGGGAACGGCGGTTCTATGTAGTGCTCTTTGGCTGTTCTTTCGATTTTCACGATATGGGATGGCGATGCAGGCTGCGTCGCAAAATCAACTGGCGGCTTTTTATGTTGGGATACCAGTGAAACGGATCTACTCACTGGTGTGGGGGTTGGCTGCCGCGATCGCGGGAATCGCAGGGATTTTGATGGCGCCTATCTCGCTGGTGTATCCGATGATCGGCTTTATTGGGATCAAGGCGTTTGCAGCCGCGATTGTTGGTGGTTTCGGGAGTCTTCCGGGCGCGCTGATTGGAGGATTGTTGATTGGTGTCGCTGAGCAGTTTGCCGGTTATTACTTACCAGCTGGTTTTTCCGAGACCGCGGCATATTTAATTTTGTTATTGGTTTTAGTCGTCAGGCCTGATGGACTTTTTGCGACTATGCAGAAGAAAAAAGTCTAATGCGTTTCATTCGTAAGATTCGATACCATCAAGACATCCAACTGGTTAAACATTCTGGATATTTACTGTGGTACGGGCTTTTGTTGTTGTTGGTATTTTCGGCGCCGCTATTTACTAATAACTATTTGCTCGGTGAGTTGTCTCAGGTATTTATCTACGCGATCGCCGGTTCAGGTTTGATGCTGTTGGTAGGTTATACCGGCCTTGTAAGTTTAGGGCATGGGGCTTTTTTAGCGATGGGCGCTTATTTGCACGGTTACCTTCTGAGCTTGGGAGTGCCACTCCCTTTTTCGCTTGCTCTGGCCTCGGTCGTGACTGCTCTAATCGGCGGGCTAGTCAGTGTCCCCGCGATGCGGATGACCGGCATTTATTTAGCGGTGGCAACCCTGGCCTTCGCGGTGATCATCGAGCAGGTGATGGTTCATTGGGAGGCCGTAACTGGGGGGCTGCGAGGCATGGCTATTCCACCCCCCGAAATTTTGGGGTTTAGGCTGGGCGGCCCACGTCACTTTTATTACCTGTGTTTGTTACTGTTGCTCGCCGCTCTGTTTTTGGTGTTGAATATTCTGAGAAGTCCTTCGGGTAGAGCGATGCTTGCGATTCGAGATTCTGAGACTTCAGCCGAGAGTATGGGTATCAACCTAGCTAAAACAAAGGCACTGGCTTTTGGTTTGTCGGCGGGTTTGACGGGCGTTGCGGGAGGCCTGATCGCTCATCGCTTGAATTATCTTTTTCCTGATTCGTTTGGTCTAACCACTTCTATCCAGCTGTTGTTGATGGTTGTCGTTGGTGGCCTTGGCTCAATTCACGGTATTTTATTTGGG
>CAZYHH010000068.1:0-9671 GCA_964647295.1 uncultured Pseudomonadales bacterium | reverse complement strand
AGTTATTGGTTTGTTACCGCAACTGATTGCGATTTTTCGAGATTATGCGCCGGCGCAAGTTGCACAGATTCCCGGTCTTGAGCCTGCCGTATTCGGCTTAATTTTGATCGGTTTTCTCATTTTTGAACCGCTAGGTTTGTATGGCAGGTGGTTAAAGATTCGCCTGTTTTTTGATGAGTATCCTTTGTATAGAAAAGCGACTTACAAACGACAAAGAGCCTTCTTGCAAACAGAGAGGTTGAAGTGATGGCTCTGTTGGATGCTCAGTCGGTCTCTATTAACTTTGGCGGACTAAAGGCTGTTCAAGATGTCTCATTCTCCATCGAGGAAGGCGAAGTCTTTAGTATTGTAGGGCCAAACGGTGCTGGGAAGACCACGATATTTAATTTAATAAGTCGAATATATGACTGTACCGATGGCTCGATTTTTTTCGAAGACCAGGACATTACACAGGTCCAGACTCATAGAGTCGCTGAGTTGGGGATCTCCCGGACATTTCAAAATACGGAGTTATTTGAAAAAGAGACCGTCCTCAATAATTTGTTGATTGGATGCCATGTCAGAAGAAACACCAATTTCTTACAGGAAATTGTGTTCAGCTCGTCGGTGCGCACGCAGGAGCTCGCGTTTAGAGAGTCGGTCGAATCGGTGATCGATTTGCTGGATTTACAGGCTTATCGCGAACAGGTCGTAGGCAACCTCTCCTACGGTGCCCGGAAGATGGTTGAGGTCGCTCGCGCACTTTGTACTTGGCCTAAGTTACTACTTTTAGACGAACCTTCTTCTGGGTTAAATCCTGAGGAAACCGAAGATCTCGCTTTTTGGATCGAGGACATTAATGAAGAGTTAGGGATTACGATCATCATGGTGGAACACGATATGAAATTGGTTGCCAGTGTTTCTGATCGGGTCATGGCGATGGCTGACGGCCAGCTTTTGTTGATCGGCACTCCACAGGAAGTGCAGGAAGATCCGGAAGTTTTGAGGGCTTATCTGGGTGATTAGTGATGAGTAATTTGCTGCAGCTTAACAACTTAGAAACCTATTATGGGCCGATCATGGCGATACATGGTGTGAGTTTGGTTGTAGAAGAAGGAAAAATTACTTCGATCTTAGGTGCCAACGGTGCGGGCAAGACGACAGTCTTGAAAACCATTAGCGGCGCAATGGAGCCGCTGAAGGGAACGGTTTTTTTGGCTGGTCAAGAGATCCAAGGGATTGATCCGGATGTTATCGCAAGATTGGGTGTTGCGCATATACCTGAGGGCAGAGAAGTGTTTCCTTTTATGAGCGTGGAAGAGAATTTGATGATGGGTGCTTTTTCGCGCGCTGATAAACAAATCAAAGACGATGTAGATCTTGTTTATGGCTATTTCCCGGCCCTCGCCGCACTTCGCAAAACTCAAGCGGTCAAACTTTCTGGTGGTCAGCAGCAGATGTTAGCAATCGGCCGAGGCCTTATGTTGAGACCAAGACTGATGTTGTTGGATGAGCCGTCTTTAGGATTGTCTCCAAAACTGGTCTCGGAAATTTCGGAAATTATCACTCGTCTTAACAAGGAACAAGGCGTCACGATGCTGTTGGTTGAACAAAATGCCAAAATGGCGCTGGACATAGGGGATTACGGCTACGTGATGGAGTTAGGCCGTATCGTAATGGAGGATAGCTGTTCTCGATTGAAGGCATCCACTGATATACAGGAGTTCTATTTAGGTATGAAAGATGAGGGCGTGAGAGGGCGTCGACGATGGAAGCAAAGAAAAACATGGCGGTAGATTCAGGTTTCCCCGACCTGTCGATCGAGGGTAGTACTACCGTCTCAGATCTATTTCTAAGAAGAGTGACTGACTTTGAAGAAAAAGTGGCCATGCGGGAAAAAGATTTCGGTGTCTGGAACGAGTATACATGGAAAGACTGGGGTAACCAGGCAAAGTGGGTCGGCCTGGGACTGAAATCTCTAGGGTTTGTTCGTGGTGATGTATGCTCGATCGCATCTGAAATTAACAAAGAGTGGATGTTTGCAGATCTTGGAGTGATCACCATGGGTGGCGTGACCAATGGAGTTTATCCAACGGACGCATCCAACCAAGTTGAATATTTGATATCTGACAGTGGAACCCGGTTTTATTTTGCCGAAGACGAGGAGCAGCTTGATAAAGTTTTAGAGGTTCGGGAGCGAACGCCCACCCTCCAGAAAATCATTATTTTTGACATGGAAGGCTTGCGCAATTTCGATGATCCTCAATGTATTAGTTTTTCCGATTTAATCGAGATCGGTAAAACTTATGAAGTTCAGCATTGCGGACTGTGGGAGCAAGAAATTGAAAAGGCGACAGCCGATGATTTAATGATTCTCACATACACATCTGGAACCACCGGTCGCCCTAAGGGAGCAATGATCAGCCAGCGTAATATGATGTACATGATGAAAAGCTTACAGTCGGTGTATGGGATCTACCCGCAAGATGAGCAACTCGGGTTTTTGCCCCTTGCACATATAGCGGGACGTATGTTCTACACCTTCGCGGTTATCGAGGCTTGCTCCACCATTAACCTAATTGAAGAACCCGAGACCGCGGTAAGGGATCAACAAGAAATCGCACCAACCATCCACTTTGCGGTTCCTCGAGTGTGGGAGAAACAGTATTCGCTGGTAACCATTAAAGTTAAGGAGGCTACTTGGTTCGGACGTTGGTCTTATGAGCTTGCAATCCGAGTTGGCGGTAAGATGGCTGGATATCGCAAGAAAGGGCTGCCACCCAGTTGGGGGCTAAAAGTGGTCCATTCCATCTGTGATTTTCTGGTGCTAAAGAATATTCGTATCTTGCTTGGTATTGACAAATGTCGCTGGCTCTCTACGGCCGCCGCACCTATCGCCCCTGATTTAATCGATTGGTTTTGGGCCCTAGGCAAGCCGATGTACGAAGTATACGGTCAAACAGAGTGTACTGGTCTCGCTACCGCCAATACTTTTAAGCACAATCGCATTGGATCAGTCGGCAGATCGACAGAAGATACGGAAGTCGTCCTATCAGCCGAAAATGAGATCCTGATTAAAGGTCCGGGTGTGATCAAAGGTTATTGGAACAAACCCGAGAAAACGGCTGAGACTATTATGGACGATTGGCTGTACACCGGAGATGTCGGGAAAATCGATGAAGACGGGTTTGTTTATATAATTGATCGGATGAAGGACATAATCATCACAGCCGGCGGTAAAAATATAACGCCGAGTGAAATAGAGAATCAGCTTAAATTTTCGCCCTTTGTATCTGACGCCGTGGTGGTTGGTGATAAGCGACCCTTTCTAACTTGTTTGGTTATGATTGATCAAGAAAACGTAACGAACTATGCTCAGGAAAAGAATGTCCCGTTTACCAATTACACGAGCCTGTGTCATACACAGGAGGTTCAAGATTTGATTTGGGAGGAAATTGAGTTGGTGAATACCAAATTCGCTCGTGTTGAGACTATTAAGAAGTTTAGATTGATCGATCAGCTACTCGATCCTGAAGACGAAGAATTGACGCCGACCATGAAATTAAAACGTAAGGTGGTGAATGAGAAGTACCAAGGCTTGATTGAGGAAATGTACTAGGAGGGAAAGCATGGCTAAAATTAATTTATATTTACTGATCTTTGTATTGGTTTTATTGGGCTGCACTGGTGAGCAAAATCCGGGCATAAGTCTTGGAGTAAAAGGTGTCAGCGAATCCGAGGTTAGGTTTGGCATGCACACCGATCTGTCCGGTCCCGTTGCGATATGGGGGGTAGGTGTTACGAATGGTGCCCGACTACGTTTTTCTGAGATCAATGATCAAGGCGGCGTGCATGGTCGGCAGTTGCGATTCATTGTGGAAGACACTTCCTATGAAGTTCCCAAGGCGATCTCGGCCGCCAACAAATTGATCAATCGTGATGAGATATTTGCGATGCTAATGGGTCTGGGTACGCCTGCTAACAATGCGATTATGCCGATCCAGTTTGCAGCAAATGTTCCTAATCTTTTCCCGATTAGTGGTGGGAGGAAGATGATCATGCCTCATCACAAACTTAAGTTTACGCAACGTGGGACCTATTATAATGAGATGAGAGCGGCAGTTAAGTATTTTGTTAATGAAAAAGGGCGAGAGCGCGTCTGCGTGGTTTATCAGGATACCGATTATGGGCAAGAGATACTCGATGGGGTGACGGACCAGGTTAAGTCGATGGGATTGAAGATTGTTGCGGTTTCTTCACACAAGCCTACTGAGACGGAGTTCACGGCGGTTATCCTAAAACTCAAGAATGCTGGTTGTGATGCTGTGATGATGGGCACGATCCACACAGACACGATCTTGATCTTAGATGCAGCCAAGAAAATGGGTTGGGCTGATGTTGATTGGGTCGGAAATAATGCGACTTATGCTCAAGTGGTGGCGGAACAAGAAAGCGCAGAGGGTTATTTTAGTTTCACCCATATGGCGAAAATTTATCCCGACGAAGAAATGAATCCAGAGTTGAGAAGCTGGTGGGATTCCTACGTGAGCGTTTACGGTGAGGAGCCAGGAGTGCCCGCGATGGAAGGGTATCGTTGTGCGGATTTAATTTTTCAGGCACTGGATCGGGCAGGTAGGGATTTAACAACAGACGATTTTATCGCGGCTTTAGAGAGTATCGACGAGTATACCGATCTGTTTGGTTACCGACTGAGTTTTGGTCCGAAGAAGCATGGAGGCGCTACTGAGTCAGTACTAGCCCAGGTAAAAGGCGGTCGATGGGTAACTCTGGAACAATCGGTGTCTTATTAGTTGCCTTGGTTGAGCCTATAGTCTAGAGCCGCTCAGTCGGAGATTTTGGTAATATTTTGAATCAATCTGGGTGCCTTGTTCAGGAGCTGCGCCTTTGATGGTTATTCTGTGGCCTTGCCTGGGCTGGGGCCAGTAATCCCACATCGCAAAGTGTTGTGCTGACCGATTATCCCAAAGCGCAATAGCGTTGCGGCTCCATTGAAATCTCACTTGAAATTCCAACCGCGCTTGATGAGTAAACAGAAGGTCTAGCAGCGCTCGACTTTCATGTTTTGAGAGCCCTTGGATCTGAGTGGTGAAGCTTGGGTTAACGTATAGAGCCGGCCGGCCCGATATAGGATGGGCAGCGACTACGGGATGGATGCTGCTTGGATATTGGGATTTATCCGTGACCCCTCTATCTGAATATCGCCCCCGATAAACATGTTCAGACTCGTGATGAGCGCTAAGCTTAGAAATGAAGGTCTTCAACGTGGGTGAAAGCGTCTCGTAAGCTGCGTACATGCTGGAAAATAGGGTATCGCCGCCAAGTTCTGGGATTTCATGGAGCTGGAGCATAGTGACTAGCGGGGGCTCTTCATCGCACGAAACATCAGTATGCCAGCCGTTTCCATTTGCGATCTTCGACTTAGAGTCAGTCTTTATGATGAATATTGCTTCGTTATCTTCCATGGTAGGTGCAGCGGGATGTGCGTGTAAGGGACCAAATTGGGTAGCAAAATTAATTTGCTCCTCAGGTCTTAGCGTAGGCTGATCGCGAAAAAAAAGGACCGAATGTTCTGCTAGTGCTTCTCTAATGTTGTTGAATTCAGATTGGTTTGTTTTTCGGAGGTCTGCGCCTATAACTTCGGCCCCAATCACAGGTGACATTCGCTTTATGTTCATCATTGAAGAAGTGTAACTGATTTTCTCGTATAGGTTCTTTGCTTCTTGCTTGTTCTATAACGGTCAAATAATAGAAGAGCTGATCCGCTGCACTTTCCGTCGTATAATCTAACTTACTTAATATACTTGGTAAGAAAATGGCACAGTCTCGTGTAGAAAGAGGGGGATTGCAGGTTGCGCAAGAGCTCGATGCGCTTATTGAGCAGCAGATCGCGCCGGGAACTGGCGTTGAGGCTAACGTTTTTTGGGCTGGCTTTGAAGAGTGTCTCAAAACGTTGGGACCGGTTAATCGAGAACTTTTGTTAACTCGTGATCAATTCCAGACACAGATCGATCAATGGCACCTTGATCGTAAAGGGATTGCGATCGACCCTGCTGAGTACAAGAAATTTCTCTATGAGATTGGGTATCTGTTGCCTGAGCCAGATGATTTCGAAATTCAGACCTCTAATGTTGATGAAGAAATATCCTTACTAGCTGGTCCTCAGTTAGTCGTGCCGGTTATGAATGCGAGATACGCGCTAAATGCCGCCAACGCAAGATGGGGTAGCCTATATGATGCATTTTATGGAACTGACATTATTCCGGAATCTCCTGGTAAGGAAAAAGGCAGTTCTTACAATCCTGCTAGGGGAGAACTGGTTGTCGAAAAGGTTGCCTCGATACTGGATGAAGTATTCCCTTTGGCTGGGGCAAGTCATTCGGATGTCGTGAGTTATGCAATCGGGGTCGGACCTGATGAGAAAAGAGAATTACGCGCGGTACTCAATGATGGAAATAGCACGGGGTTGTTAGATACGGGTATGTTTGTAGGATATGTTGGCGAAGCTGAGCCATCGAGCATCTTATTCAAACACAATGGATTGCATTTTGAAGTGCAGGTTGACCGAGACCACAGTGTGGGAGCTTTACATCCCGCGGGTGTTAAGGATGTGGTCGTAGAATCAGCGGTCACCACTATCCAAGACTGCGAAGACTCCGTTGCGGCGGTCGATGCTGAAGACAAAGTGGTTGTCTACGGTAATTGGTTGGGTTTGATGAAAGGCGATCTGAGAGAGGTACTAGAAAAGGATGGGCGCCAGCTGGTCCGTAAACTCAATCCAGACAGGGAGTATCTTGACGAAATGGGTAAGCCATTAGTGTTGAGAGGAAGAAGTCTGATGTTGGTCCGAAATGTAGGGCACCTAATGACAACGGACGCAGTTCTTGACGAAGACGGATCGGAGGTCCCTGAAGGATTTTTGGATGGATTCGTTACGTCGCTTGCAGCGATGCATGATTTATCGATTAAAGAAGGTCCGAAAAATTCCTCTAAAGGAAGCGTCTATATTGTAAAGCCTAAAATGCATGGCCCAGAAGAAGTTGGTTTGACAGTTAGCTTATTCGAAATGATTGAAAAAACGCTCGGTATTTCCACGAACACACTCAAAATCGGAGTGATGGATGAGGAAAGACGGACCAGTATTAATCTAAAGGCGTGCATCGAGAAAGCGAAGGACCGAATAGTGTTTATTAACACGGGGTTTTTAGACAGAACCGGTGACGAAATACATACGAGTATGCAGGCAGGGGCTGTGCTCCCGAAAGAAGTAATTAAGGCGCAAATCTGGATTAAGGCATATGAGGATTCTAATGTAGATATAGGGCTAAGCGCTGGTTTTAGGGGCAGGGCTCAGATTGGTAAAGGTATGTGGCCAAAACCCGATGAAATGACGGAGATGTTAGACCAAAAAATTAATCATCCTAAAGCTGGTGCTAATACAGCTTGGGTGCCTTCACCCACTGCTGCGAGCTTACATGCGTTGCACTATCATCAAGTGAGTGTTGCATCGATTCAGAGCGATATTCAAAGTAGAGCACCGGCGAGCGTCGATGACATTTTGAAGATTCCACTGTTAGAGGGACAGAATTTGTCCTCAGAGGAAGTGCAAAAAGAACTCGACAATAATGCCCAGGGGATCCTCGGATATGTTGTCCGTTGGATCGATCAAGGTGTAGGTTGTTCGAAAGTACCCGATATAAACGACGTTGGTTTGATGGAGGACAGGGCGACACTGCGTATCTCCAGCCAGCATATTGCCAACTGGCTGCACCAGGGGATTTGTTCAGAGGACCAGGTGGTCGAAACTTTGCAGCGTATGGCAACAGTTGTGGATGCTCAAAATTCAGATGATGCGTTGTATCGGAACATGTCCCCGGATTTTGAAGACAGCATTGCTTTTCAGGCTGCGCTTGATTTGGTTTTGAAAGGTCTTGATCAGCCTAACGGCTATACTGAACCTGTCTTGCATGCTAGGAGGCGAGAAGCGAAAGCGAGATTTAGCTCTTGATTGGGTTTTTAGGAGGCAGCTTCAGGGAGCTCCTCTACGGTACCCTGATGTGATTAACAAGCTCTCTAATATCTTCGGGTATATCTTTAGATGCTCGAGAAACAACAAATGCTGATATTAGATTGAGTATGGCGCCGACCATGCCAATACCCTGCGGCGAGATCCCAAACCACCAGTATTGCGCGTTGTTCTGATGGGGAGCGATAAACACAAAGTATACGATATAGGCGAGGGTGAAGGTGAGCCCGACTAGCATACCTGTTATGGCACCTTCTCGATTCATGCGAAGGTCAAAAATGCCTAAAAGGATGGCAGGGAACAGCGAGGCAGCGGCTAATCCAAAAGCCAGCGCAACAACCTGTGCAACAAATGCGAAATTGTTGATCCCAAAATAACCTGCGATGAGTATCGCGACGGTAGCGCTGATTCTTGCAAGTAGCAGTTCAGACCGGTCAGAGATTGGCCGGCCTTTGTTAAAGGTTTTTGCGTAAAGATCGTGCGATACAGAAGTGGATATGACCAGCAGTAATCCGGCTGCTGTAGAAAGCGCCGCAGCTAGTCCGCCTGCGGCTACTAATGCGATAACCCAGGCTGGTAGTGCTGCTATCTCCGGATTCGCAAGCACCATGATATCGCGATCAACGTAGACCTCGTTAGTGTTGTCCGTTAGCTGGTTGTTCACTGATCTTGAGCCGTCGCCATTTCGTTTCTCCGAGAAAGTTGGCTTTCCTTGAAAGGGCGCTCCCGGATGATACTGGATCTTTCCGTCCTGGTTTTTGTCTGCCCATCCAATCAAACCGATGTCTTCCCAACTTTTAAACCAGTCTGCGACATCTGAGTACTGAGTGTTGTGGACTGTCTCTACGAAATTGAGTCGGGCAAACGCGCCTACAGCCGGGGCAGTTGTATAAAGCAGGGCGATAAAAAAAAGCGCATACCCTGCTGAACGTCTTGCGTCTGCGACACTGGGCACGGTGAAAAAACGGACTATGACGTGAGGTAGACCCGCTGTGCCGATCATTAATGCCATAGTGATCGCAAAGACGTCGATTGTGCTTTTGGAACTATCGGTATAAGGGATGAACCCCAGCTCTACAATGGTTTGATCCAGCTTTTCTAGCACAGATAATCCGCTACCATCGATCACCTGAGCACCGAGCCCAATTTGTGGAATTGGGATACCGGTGATTAGCATGGATATAAAAAAAGCTGGGACAAGGTAAGCAAAAATTAACACGCAGTATTGAGCGACCTGGGTATAGGTGATTCCTTTCATGCCGCCTAGGACGGCATACATGAATACGATAGCCATGCCAACGACCACGCCCCATGTAATTGGAATATTGAGAAATTGAGAGAAGACGATGCCTACGCCTCTCATTTGACCAGCAATGTAAGTGAAAGAGATGATAATGAGACAGACCACAGCGACCACTCTGGCGGTAGTCGAGTAATACCGCGTGCCTATAAAGTCGGGTACCGTGAATTCACCAAATTTTCTCAGGTAGGGTGCGAGTAGGAGCGCGAGGATAACGTAACCGCCGGTCCAACCCATCAAGTAGACGGCGCCATCGTAGCCCATGAAGGCGATTATACCCGCCATGGATATAAAAGAGGCGGCGCTCATCCAGTCTGCGGCAGTGGCCATGCCGTTAGCGATCGGGTG
>CAZYHH010000067.1:0-12382 GCA_964647295.1 uncultured Pseudomonadales bacterium | reverse complement strand
CGCTCTTCTTCGCTCATCTTGTCCATCTTAACGGCGTTATTGAAACCAAACCGTGAATTCAAAATAGTATCCCGGGTGTTTTCACAAATCTCTACAGTCAGGTCGCGGATGATTACGTTATATCCTGCCTGAATCGCACTCTGTCCGATTCCGCCGCCCATAACTCCAGCTCCGAGTATCCCAATTGATTTAATGTCTTGTATTTGCATGTCTTTGTTACCCCCACCTTACTTTCTGAAACTATTGATTGTTTATTGTTAACTTGCAGTATACGGCGCTTACTTTGCTTGCGCACTCCATTTGAATTTGTACACAAATATTCGATCCAGCCATTGTTCTATCGAATCGATTAGCATTCTCGGTTAAACTTATTGAAGGAGTAGGAGGTGTTTATGAATTTTCGTTTTTTGATTTTGTTTGGAATAGCATTAAGTTTTTTATTTAGCGCGCATACTTGGTCAGCAGATGACCAGGAACGCGCCCAGATCGCGGTGGATACACGCCAGGGTCTGCTGAAGGTTATCGGTTACTATATCGGCCCGATGGTTGGCATGGCGAGAGGCCAGATCGAATATGATGCGGACCTTGTCGCCGCCAATGCCGAGAAGATGGGCCAATTGACCGCTATGATTCCAGATCTCTTCAAGATGGATACCAGGGACAGCGGTGTCGCTTCGGATGGGCTAGACGGAATTTGGGACAATACAGAAGATTTTAAAAACAAGGCCTCCATGGCAAGCCAACGCACATTTGAGCTGGCAGAGGCAGCCAAAGGGGGTAAAGGCGCTTTCATGCAAGCTTTTGGCGCTGCAGGCGCAGCCTGCAAGAGCTGCCATGACAACTACCGACAGAAGCAATAAATCCCTGATCTGGGATTGGCCACTGCGTGCGTTTCATTGGCTACTCACTCTTTGTTTCCTAGGTTCATGGATCACTGCAGAAGCCGGACTTGAATGGGCCCAAACCCACCAATTCCTGGGGTATGTTACGCTCGGATTGATCTTTTTCCGTATCATTTGGGGGTTCGTGGGACCTCGATACTCTCGCTTCACACAGTTTATTCGTGGATTTGGAGAAGCTTGGAGCAGCTTATCCGAATTACCCATGCGTTCGAACTACACCTACACTGGACACAGTCCCATAGGAGGCTGGGCTAGCTTATTGCTGATCGGATTAGTGGGCATTCAGGCAACCAGCGGTCTGTTTATCTCTGACGATATCTTCAATGCTGGCCCTTACAACAGCATCGTCAGTCGCGATTGGGCGGCCCGCCTAGGCTGGCTACACCATACTAACTTCGATGTCCTATTAGTCGCGATCGGCGCGCACTTAACCGCAATCTTCTGGTATCGTCTGGGCAAGAACCAAAATCTGGTGATGCCGAT
The DNA here is from genome assembly GCA_964647295.1 of uncultured Pseudomonadales bacterium. Taxonomy (GTDB): domain Bacteria; phylum Pseudomonadota; class Gammaproteobacteria; order Pseudomonadales; family Azotimanducaceae; genus UBA4421. The sequence goes on along the minus strand of CAZYHH010000067.1, from coordinate 10,997 downwards.
GATCACCGGACTAAAAGCTGCTCATTCAGAAGCCGGGATTTCTTCTTCCAAGATCGGGCTTGCGCTCGTTATAGCTTTATCTGTCGCCCTGTTGGTGACTTTGCTGGTCCAGTTGGCGCCGGAACCCGAGTACTTTTTTTGATCCACTCAAAGCATTCGTGATGCGTGACCTGCGCTTACTTATTTAGCGCCTTCGTCGAAGCTAATAATCTGGTCAGGAGGAGAAAACTTTCCCCAAATTTCCAGCTCTTCGCAGGCGTTTAACTCGAGTTCTTTCCGAACAAATTTGTTCGTGTGCGGGTTTACGTCCTCTCCGTTCAAGAAAGCGCTACAAGCTCGCTTGATGTTCATCGCAGATTGAAACTCGACCATCTCTTCAGCAGCCTCGAGAGAGCACCTGGACAAGGTCACCTCTGTTACAAAATCGGCTTCTCGATATATCTCTAATATTAGTTCTCTGCCAGTCATGAGCTCATCCTCTAGCTATTCTCTGGGTTATTAGTTCAAGTTTCGTTTCTAGAAAGACCTAAAATCAAAAAACTGATCTCAAGGCGCAATTCCTTCGGGACGCACATCAAAGCCAAACATTGCCGCAACCTTATTTCGCCCTGACACAGTTCTATCCTCAACGACGATACCTGCAGCGTCGGCGGCCCTAGTATTGAGTTGGAACATGGCCATCACTGCCGCAGCATCAACCACGCCCGCCTCGCCAATAAGACTAACCAGTTGCGCTCTGATGTCATCGGCCTTCTCAGCATTACCCGTCATCGTCGCATCAACAAAATCCATCAGCATCTTTCCGTTCAGCACCCCGCCATCTCCAGAAGCACCACCAATGACACTCAGATCAATCTCAGTACCAGCTTGCTTTCCGCCCTCACGGAGCAGACCCGCATGTGCGGTAGTTCAGTAGAAGCAATCATTGTTTTTCGATACTCGAGAGGCCACGAGCTCCATCTGAGTTTTGGTGATCGCATATTGATGAGCTTTATCGGTGTACTGGGGTACCGACTCATAAGGAAAATAATGTGAGCTCATCAGATCGTTGGCCAAGCGCGCGGCATCCGGGACCAAACTAAATGCTCGATGAACATTGGGCACCCAGTGGCGGGTATCATAAAGATCTGCGTAATCATCCTGAAGACCATCGACCGGGATCATCGATACATAGGCACCCTCCTCCACCGCGGTCACCGGTCTCTTATAAGTAATGTTGCCAGAGATCGCTTCGGGGAGGGGTCTGAGCGGAAGACCCAGTGCCTCATGAAACGTGTCGACAACGCACATTGAGCTGACGAGACCCGCGATCTCCACATACTCGATCTCGTCCAGCCCATCGTCTAGCAATGCCTGAACCCAGCCTCTGTGAATTCGCCCAGGATCATTGGACAATCGATGCACAAGCTCAACCCATACACCGGAAACCTTCGAATCGAGACAGTCATGTTTGCCGACATCATATGCGACGGACAAGGAACTCTTGCAATCGAAACAAACTGCGCAGGTCCGAGCTGCTCGAAACTCTTGCGCAACAGACAGTCGTTCTTCGCCTGTCAGTCTGGCTCCAGGCCTCGCTAATTCTTTCCAAACACGATCATGTGATTTCGTTATCTCTGAGCGGACTTCCATAGTCATACTTTCAACATCACTTACACCGACCGTACAACACTAAAATAAAGATGACAATGTCGCCCTCGTGATCACGTCAAATTGTCCTGAAAGATCTCCTAATATCCGATTACTTCCTATTCGTCTCTTGCAATTCCATCCCTGTCGTCTATCTTCTTAGTCGAATATCGATTGAGGGCTCAACGTGAAAAACCAATTATATGGCTACTGTTTCGTATTCTTATTTGGATACTTTTGTCATGACCTTATTTCGAATAGTTCAATAATCCCAAAAGCATATGCTGACCTAACAGGAATAGATTACTACGAACTCAGGGGCGATAGAGACTTTAAGCAGGCCGTCGAGTACGTCATCGAAAACTGTGGTATTGAGGGGTCGGGCTATGTCGAAGGCGATCGCCTCTATGGGTTCGAAGGTAACATCCGCTGCTGACGTAATGATAGACACGCGCTCACTATCTTTAGATAACATCTTATAATCGGGAAATACGATGCCTAGTAAAAAACCGTTAGAAGGCCTGAAAGTTGCCGATTTTTCAATGGTCTACGCAGGCCCAATTTGTGCGCGAATGCTCAGTGACAACGGCGCAGACGTCATCAAAATAGAGCCACTGGGAATGGGAGACACCGTACGCGCAAACTCCCGTATTTTTTCTCACTTCAACGCTGGCAAAAAGAGCATCCAAATCGATCTGTCCCATCAAAAAGGGCAAGAGCTCGCGATAAACCTGATCGAAGACGCAGACATTCTGATCGAAAACTTCAGGCCCGGGATAATGGCTCGTTTTGGCCTCGATTACGCATCCCTAAAAGAGCGTTTTCCATATTTAGTCTATTGCTCAATTTCAGGATTTGGGCAAACCGGGCCAGACGCTCAAAGGGCGGCCTACGCGCCGATCGCCCACGCGGCGAGCGGATACGATATCTCACACATGCGAGCTCAACTGGATGACAATCTACGTCCGCCGGCCTCGGGTATCATGATCGCCGACATGTTGACGGGTGCTTACGCGTTCGGTGCCATTCAAACGGCGCTCATAGGAAAGCTACAATCAGGACAAGGCGATCACATTGACGTGACGATGCTGGAATCCACCATGATGCTGATTCCTGGACAACTACAAAGCGCGCAAAAAATCGATCCTCCTCGAATTGGCGGATTTCAGCCAATCGCAACAAGAGGCGGATTTTTGATGTTGTGTATCGTCTCTGACAAAAATCTAAGAGGATTGTGCGCGGCAATCAATCGTCCAGATATGCTGAAAGATGAGCGTTTTATTCGCGGCCAGCGCTTGCTACACATGAGGGAATTTATTCTTGAGGTCGAAAAGTGGTCGTCTTCCCGCAAACTAACCGAATGCGAGGATCTCTTAAATCAACATGGAGTACCCTATTCTCGATACAACGCGCCCGCAGATCTTTTTGAGCAACCTCAGCTCGCCCATCGACACGCCTTTCGACAGATGACCGACGACGAAGGAAATTACCTTATCCAAAATGCCCCATTTCAATTCGGCTCTTTCGACAATAAGACCTCTTCGGAGTATGCCCAAGCAGGTGAACACACAGACTGGATTCTGGAAAACCGGCTCAACTTAGATAAGGAGAAAATAAAAGAGCTGTATCAGGAAGGCATCATCGAGTAGCAGCTAGATAGAAAATACGAGGCATTGGAGCCTCTTCAATCAAGATCCTTCGAGCGATACGCCCATCATCAGTCACGAACAGGGTCGCAGTTCCCACATTTATCGCAAATAGCCACCGGGTTGGCGAGTCCACTTAGCCTTAAGCAAAGGATCCCTATCAACGATTTCTTCCGGGACTTCGCCGCTCCACCATTTCGGCGGTTGAGTGTCACGCCTAAAAAACCATCCCAGCAGTAAAGTCCGACGTTCATCGGTCGTATTAGGGTGAGTACCATGGAGCAGCCGTGCGTCAGCAATGACTAGTTGTCCTGCCCTGACGTCCACGTCGACGGCATCAGGATGGTCTCGAAACATCCATTCGTTGGTTTCGTCAACTTCATAACCTCCCCCCTCGTGGGGAGGAATCAGATGTTCGTGGAGATCAACACGACGGCGGTGGCTGCCCGGGATCACCCTTAAACATCCATTTTGTCTGTTGGTGTCGGTTAGGTACCAGTTGAGAAAGACCGTCTGACACCACGGAGAGAGGCTGAGCGGATCGTTCCACTTCATCCAATCCTGATGCCAATACAATCCCGGAGATCGACCAGGCTTTGCAATAATCTGGAACAGCCCGATCGAACCAAAATCATACAATCCGAGTCGTTTCAGTATCTTGTCTGGGTGTTCAATTAAGAAATCCACCATCGCATCCGACTCAAAATTGTTGGCCGTCGTGCCACCAGTTTTTGTACCTCGCAGCTTGATATCGGAGCCCTGGTACTTCCACTTTGCAGGAAACTCGGTTTTCTCTAGCCAATCGTCAGACCACCTCCTCAGTTTATCGAGTTGTCCGGCTGGTAATTCTCCATCTACGACACAAAACCCCTCTTCAATCAGCTGCTTGGTTTCTTGACCAATTTCAGTCACCGCCTCGACCCTCGCCTTCTCGCTGCAACACTTGCAGAGTAAAGTGATCATCAGGTAACGCATCTATATCTTCTGGTATCAACGGTCCGACGTGACGATACGCTCCCTTGGCTAGAATATTACGCATCGACTGCAAGGACCCACGCCGGTCACCGGCCCTCCCGGTCCCCTGATTGCCGAAACCTTCGACGTTACCCAGCCCGCCGCTTGCTTGAAGACCCAGCCTCTGCAGTAGCTTCGGGCTGGCCTTTTCAAGTACTTCAGGCTTGGCCGACAAAGCAAAGTTCTCCTGGCTGCGGATCCAGGGTTTCATACTTGGCTGGACCATGACATAGCGCCAGTCTTTACCTCGATTGATGCTGGTCCCGTGCAGCATGCGCCCATCGAACATAAGCACCGTGCCGGCGGGCGCCTCTATGTGAATCGTTGGTGGTAACTTACCCACTTTATTACCGCTGCCCACCTCTGGAATAGTCCGGTGCGAGCCAGGAACGATCAGTGTCCCGTTCCGCTCATCCACATCTTCCAATATATACATTGTGGTCACGTCAACCGGCGCCTCTGGAGTCTGGTATGGGTTGATTGCCCCCTGATCTTGATGCAGATTCATGGGCAAGCAGCCTGGGTACGAGATGTTCGCGGTAAAACTAAAGACACACCAGCCTTTGCGCAGAGTGTCATCTAATAGCTGTTCGATCACAGGACCGCCCTGGACAACTTCCGGGTCATGTTCCAGAAACTTCGGAAACACCTCGCCCTTGTTAATAAGGCTGCAGATGAGTTGGAAGGAACCAGATAGGTAATCTATTCCGGCTTTGCGTTCGGCTTCAGCTTGCTCAACCAATCTCGCGCGTGTTGAGGTGTATTGGTCCTTAGACAATCCGTCTTCGACCAAACAAAACCCCCATTCAAACAGATCTTGTCGTAACTGATTCAGATCCTTCGTGGGAACGGGTAGGTCAAAATCCCGCCAGTACGAATGTTTCCTTGCGACGGTCGTGTCGTAATAACGACCGTCACCCCAGACCACCTCTTCCTGGCTTATCGGAGTTTTCATCCACGGATTCGATTCGACAATCGAGTCTACGGGCTGACGACTTCCTAAAAAAGCCTGGTAAGGTCGAAACGCCTCTGGACCGGAAGCTTCTTCAACTGCCTCCAGAGTAAACTCAAAAGGAACTGTCATCATCCCTCCCAACATGATTCTTTCCAAGCCCGATCGTAACAATCACGTCTGGCGTTGACCCAAAAAACATGGGCCGGGTTAATGCGGCAAACAAGACTAGATTTTCAATTTGTTGACGCATTTCAAGACTTCAGCCTGGTAAGCTTTTCCCCTTTCGTTGACGATATCCAATATGTTTAGTGAGGTCGGGACGTAACCAAAACCGATCCGAAATCCCGGATGCCACTGAAAAAGTGAACCACCCAGGCCCATCCAACCGTAGAAACCCTCTCTGCCATTGTTTAATCCGGAGTCGAGCGGAGATGATGAAACAGAGACTTCGCTAAAGGCGGCAACGCCCCCTTGAGTAAATCGGGTGGTAATAAACCCCATATCAGCTTCAGTTGCATCTGCATGCAAAGCTTCCCAAGCCTCCTCTCCTATAAACTCTTTGCCATCAAAGCTCCCTTTGTCTGCCATCATCGCTGCCAACCTTGCGAAGCCTCGGGCAGATGCGTGAGTATTTGCCGACGGCGTCTCTCCCATCGCGACTTCTCTACTGTTGAAAGCGTCTATCACCGTCGTCTGACCAGCGAAGGCGCTACCGGCAGGCCTGGAGGCATCGCGCATCGATCGTACCGCGCCAAAAACAAGCGACATCAATTGCCACATATTGCGCTCTATCTTGCGACCCAAAAACCTAGGCTTAAGGCTCTCTATTATCCAGGCCGAAATACTCGGCAACGACACCGGGGTTCTGAGCCCGAGCTCAGACTCTTGGAGCCCAATCACAACGTCCGCCCCTAATGGCGAGCTGAGCTCTTGTCTTAGATATTCTCCGATCGTTCGATTCTGCGGGTCTACTCGACGAAAGACCTCGTTGAGCAACCAGCCCCGCGTAATCGAATGGTACTCTCGACGTTTGCCGGATGGTCGGAACTTATGATCATGCTCTTCGATCAACCGACCAATATTATTTTTCTTTAGATTTTCGGTCAGCAGATCGCCAGGATCTAAAGGCTGGTTAAACGAGGCCATTCCGCCTTCATGGCGCAACAGATCGGCAACCGTCGTTTCTCCTTTACCTTGGGCACCAAACTCGGGCCAGTATTCTGTAACTTTGGTGCCATAATTCATCAGGCCCTGGCTAACTAGGGATGCCATGGCGATAGACTCCAGGCTTTTCCCACTGCTGAAGGCATTGACAAGAGTATCCGGAGAAAATGCAGAATCACCGATCGCAGTTCCCCACAAATCGACGACCTTCTCTCCTTCAAAATAAATGCAAAGCTGGGTGTTGCGTTCCAATAAGTTTCGCATGTTCTCTTCATACAATATTCTGATCGATTCAAAACCTGGGGCGACTGTTCCGTATATCTCCAACTGATTGTTTTTGCCCACACGAGCCTCCAATACTGTTTACCCTATATAACACCTTTAAAACAAATCACAACTTACAGTTACTTGGACTTTTCAGTCTGCCCAGCACGCCCAATTAGCAACACACCAAATAGTGGTATTCTTGATATTTGTCAAAAATCTAAAACTTATTTTGCTCCATAGAAAATACTATCTTTGGACATGCGACTAAATTAACTAAAATCATGGCGTCTCTATGGATGGAGAGGTGGGGTGAGTAAAAAACCAAACATGGCCTTGGCATGTGCTGATTGTGCACTTCGTCAATTCTGCCTGCCTAGCCAACTTAAAGCTGTAGAGATGACCAAAGCAGAATCGATCATAAAACCTAATAACCCCGTCAAAAACAATCAACAGCTGTTTTTGTCAGGCGAACCAATGAGATCTCTGCACATCGTAAAGGTAGGCTCGGTAAAGACCTACGTGAACGACGAACATGGGGAGGAGAGTATCATCGGATTTCATCTTCCAGGGGACATACTGGGTCTTGAAGGATTACATGCACTGGAAAACGCTAATTCCGCAACCGCGATGGAACCTTCTTTGTTGTGCAAAATTCCATGCGAAGGGTCAGAGTCTTTTCTACTCAGTGATAGCGAGCTACCCCACTATTTTTTAAAGATCTTGAGTAGAGAAATGAAACGAGGACAACAGCAGCGACTATTGATTGCAAAACGATCCGCTGAGGCTCGGCTGGGCGGTTTTCTGCTCTATTTGTCCAAGCATCTGAAAAAAAGAAACCTATCATCAAACGCGATCAGATTACCAATGTCCAAAACCGATCTCGCTAACTACCTTGGACTAGCCGCAGCGACACTAAGTCGAGCACTCAAGCAGCTCGAAAAAAATCAGGTCATCGAAATATCCGGTCGAAATCTATTGATTCTGGATACCCAGGAACTACAAACGTTAGTGCAGTCAGATTAACACCGAACCACTCAAACCTTGATCTTTCCCATTACGATCAACAATAACGTTAACGTCAACGCGAGCACCGAAAAGCCGGCCAGAAAAGGCGCGATCACGAAGATCAAATTACTCCAATCCATTTAATTTCCTCTCTTTAAAGACACAAGCACACAGTATCTTCGGGAAGAGATTCCGCCTTGACACATATCAAGTTACGAATACTTAGGTAATCTGATCTAACGGAATTTGATCTACATCAACCTTATACTCGACTCGACAACGAAGATTAAGAATGGCCAGGGCCGCGTTGAATTTCGAAGACGTCTTTTTCAGACATGGAATCTAACTCATAATCAACGTAATTTCGCGCGAACTGAGCACCCTTAAGCCGCACGAGTTCCTGAATCGAAGAGGTAATCATCACTTCGGCAATGTCCCTCTCTTCAAGATTAAGTGTCTTGCCATATTCATAACCGGCTTCCAGAAGCTCCTGAGCTAAGCCATGCTTGCTCATAAAACTTTTTCCTTTCGTCGTTAACTTATACTTGTCCATAACCTGCCTTTCAGACTTTGTTCGTCAGAAATCATCCTAAATCAAGCTGATCAAACATATCGGCTCAATCATGCTTAGTTGCCCTTTATTTGATAAATGTCAGATCCGGAGAATCGCAGCCTTGAAAATCTGGCTGTTCATTCGAGATCAATAAGCAAATTGATCAACTCGACACGCAGCTTGGCTTAATCCCTTACCACGTACGAATCTAGGATCAATCCAACGCCGCACCGCATCTAATTCCCAACCCATCGACAAGTCTTTTGTTGAGATCTGGGATAGTGCTAACCAAGCACCGCCATAACCCACTGGGAAACCATTGTCATTAAAGGTGTATCCATAGACACGACAAAGTGCATCACTTTCTTCAAAATCTCCAACATAAGAAAGCCAAGGGGTCTGAATTTGAACCTGATCTCTTAAATATTGCTGACAAGATGCAATGTGGTTTCCCAGATCCCAATCAGGAATCGCCCGTTCAACCGTGGCCAGGCCTCCCGGCAGCTGATATCCGTCGTCTGTTTCAAGAAAAAATACCTCAACATCCTCTCGCTCTCGCACAAGCAGCGCTCTCGTCGTCTCGATTTCACGGTCACTGTGCACCGCAATTAAATGTCGATTTTCGTCATGAAGAGCATCGACCACATCGTCATGAAACAAGTAATAACCCGTCGCCGGCGGGCAGGAAGCAGCTGCATATTTATTAAACAGCCCTACTCGATTGTGATCAGAACGATTCGAATCTGCGCGATGCCACAGATGCATATTCATCAACAACAGATCCCCTCTTTTCAGTCCGGGATCGATAAAATCCTGCTCTTTAGGCCTGATCGCAGGCTCCACTTCAAGACACGGTGTCGCGCCTTCATGCACACGATCAACTCGATGAGATCCTGGCGCCACATACAAAGGCCCCGACTCTTCATCAAAATCACAAAAAGGCACGATAGTGAACAGCCAATGCATCGAGCTCCCTACAGGCCTCCACCTTTTGTAGTCATGGTGAATTGGCAAGCCAGCACCCTGAGGCGTCCGATCGTATATTACGTAAGCTGTCAAAACCGGATCTTCTCTGAGCGCGTCCCTGGCAGCCTCAACGATGACTTCGTGCTCAATAATAAAAGCCAAATCAGGGTCTCGCGCAGACTGAGTCGCCAAGGTATATCGACCAGGAGCCGGATAGATCGGGGCATTAGGATCCAGAGTTCCATCGAGGGGAGGATTATTCGCGACGCCTCTTTCAAGGCGCTGGATCTCTTGTTCAGAAATCGCCCCTGGAAGAATCAAATAACCGTCACGATCAAAATCATCCAGTTGTACTTGGCTGAGCATATTGAAAACCCTGTCAATTTATCTTTCTAAAAATTGCGCACCCTAACCTTGAACATAACCCTTTTCACCTTAGATCGCATTGCTTATATTCAGTCAAACTGCACGGAGCATAAAAACATGAGCGTTTACATAGTTGCCAAAATCAACATCACCGATAGAGAAGCCTACGCAACATATGAAGCGGGCTTCATGCCTATCTTTGAAAAGTACGAAGGGCGTCTGTTATCGGTCGACGAAACCCCAACCATACTAGAAGGCTCTTGGTCAGAGACCCGGACCGTGATGGCGGAGTTTAAAGACAAAGAGAGCGCGATGAGATGGTATCAATCCTCAGAATACCAAGAGCTAGTGCAGCATCGATTCCAAGCATCCTCGGCTGATATCATAATAGCCCAAGGGCTCTAGGAGGAGCCATATGGATCATCAAAAGCATAAAATCAGCGACGTTCTGGCTTGGTTAGGTCCAATACACGGTCTCGGCGTCCTAACCTGTTTCTTATCTGGATTCATTTTTAGCTCGATGGAAGCCTACGAGATGATCTGGATGGCGGGCCAAATCCTAACCTTTGGCTTTGCTGAACCCGAGTTTATTCCCTATCCAGCACCAAGCTGGCTAGCCATCTGGCTAACATGCCTAGTGTCCAACCGTTTCATGGTCGGAAGATTTAGATTTCTCCCCTGGGAAACCTACAAGTAACCTAGAACAAAGGAATCAAAATTCGCTAAACGATTCTGCTCGATCGTTTCACATCAGCTCAAATAGAATCATGTCCGTAGGCTGATCACTCAAATTCTTGCCGGTGTGCGCCCTCGGCCCTTCCCAAGACGCATCTCCGGCGGGCCTGCTGACTTCTTTACTCTCGCCCGAAACTGGAGTCACTTCTACATTCATATCGGTCAACGTAACAGAGACACCAGCACGGTGAGAATGTAAGGGAGTATCGTTATTACCAGAATTTCTTATCCTCACCACCCTGATTCCGGGTTTTTCAAGGACAACCTCCGCTCTATCGGGGGCAACTTCGGTTAGATTAGGTATTGGCTGTTCATCAGACACATAGGGTTTTATAAGTTCCACAAATACACTTTCAGTCTTGAAATCCGCGTTACTCTTTATCGCGTGGACGGTCAAATCGCCATCGATTAGTTCACCTGGAGAACTCGGCGGCCTAGTCTCTGAGCTACCGTCCAAATAGGTAAATACGTTATCTCTTGTTCCCGTCAAAGTTACCCCCACAAAAGGTTCGTGGGAGTGCATCGGCGAAGACTCCCCCGGGCTATAGCTCACTCTGATAATTCGGACATAGTCATTCTCGAATTCAATTCTATAATTATCTGGCGCCGCGGCCGTTGACGTTAAAACTCGCTGATCATTACCTTGTGAACAGCCAACAACAAATAACAACGACCAAAAACCGATTAATCTCAACAT